>CAXFTV010000530.1:0-18867 GCA_964005845.1 uncultured bacterium | reverse complement strand
TTGGCTTTTTCCCGCGGTTTATAGGTGGTGGTGAGCAGCGAGGTCGCGCCCACAAACAGGAAGTTCCAGCCCACCCCCAGCAGCGCCAGTCCCACCAGGAAGTGTACCAATTCGGTGCCCCCAAGGTTGAAAAGCACGCTGGTTAGCAGCACGAATACGCCGGCTATCATAACCCGGGGTTCGCCAAAAAAGCGGATCAGGTATCCGGTAAAAAAAGAGGGCACGTACATGCCCAGGATGTGCCATTTGATAACCAGGGCCATAGCTGCAAAAGAATGCTGATGGCGAACCATGGATAGCGGTGTGGCGGTCATGAGCAAAGACATGACTCCGTAGCTGGCCAGGGCCCCGGTCAGGGCCAGGATAAAGTCGGGTTGCCGGGCAATCTGCATCAGGGGGCGACCCTCCATCCCGCGCTCCTCGGCCCCCGGCAGGGGCAGAGAGGTGAGCGATAGCACGCCCAGTACCAGGAAATGCACCGCGGCAATGCAGAGAAAAGAACCGGCAAAGAGGTGTGCGGGGAGCCAGTTCTGCGACCAGATGGACAAACTCTCTCCCAGTATTGCGGCTACCACTCCACCGGCCATTACCAGCGAAATGGCCCGGCTTTTGAAGGCCTCGTCTGCCACCTCGGCGGCGGCGAAGCGGTAATAGGTTGCAAACCCGTTGACGGCGCCCAGGCCCGCAGCGCCCAAACACAATAACGGAAAGTGTTGCAGCAGTACTGCGGCACAGCAGATCAGCCCCCCCGCGATGCCCAGGGATGCGCCCAGGGCAAAGCCGAACCTGCGGCCGCGGCGGCGCATGAGCCGGGCTGCTGGCAAGGTGGTCAGCATGGTGGCCACCGGGATGAGTGCCAGGGGCAGAGTAGCCAGGATTTTTCTGGAGGCCAGGGCCTGCCCGGTGAGGGCCATGACCGTCATGAACACGACGTTCGAAGTGCGCGACAGCGCTTCGCAGGTGAAGAGGAGAAGGATGTTTCGCAGATATTTGATGGTCTTGGCGGGCCGGTTATGCTTTGTCTTCTGGCCTCTCAAAGAGGTGGGGGAAAATTGTAAGTCCCAAACTAGAACTCATAATATAAATAATCGATTATCTCGCCGCTTGCCGCTGCCATGCTTTTCTCTCCATCTGCGGTGCGTTCGTCCTTTGACCTTCGCCCCGGCCCCCCGTTCAAGATCTTCCGCCTATCGCCTTATTGAGGGCGGGAGTGGAAATGGGGAAAGGCTTGAGAGCTGCCGGAAAATTTAAGGAAAACAATCTACCCGCGGTCCAGTTCAACCCGGCAGTAAGCGTGTTGCTCACAACGCATGTTTTTGTTTATAATAGAGTCGTGATGACACAATAGAGTCATATTAAAAATCTATCCTACAGAGTCGGGACGGATAATGGCGAAAATCCTGATTGTTGAAGACGAAAGCATAGTAAGTCTCGACATGCAGCACCGGCTGCAGCGCCTGGGCTATGTGGTTTCCGCAGTCGCATCTACCGGAGAAGAAGCCATTGGGCTGGCCTCGGATATGCAGCCGGACCTGGTGCTCATGGACATTATGCTGCAGGGCGATATAGACGGCGTGGAGGCCGCCGATATCATTCGCGAGCGCTTTGGTCTTCCCGTGATTTTTCTCACCGCCTATTCGGATGAAGGCACTCTGGAGCGCGCCAAGATCACCGAACCCTTCGGCTATATTATCAAACCCTTCAAGGAAAGAGAATTATACGCCACTATCGAGGTAGTACTCGCCCGGCACGAGGCCGAGGTAAAGCTGCGCCGAGCCCACGACGAGCTCGAAGAGCGAGTCCAAGAGCGGACCAGGCAGCTGGCTGGACTCAACCTTGATTTGCAAAACCAGGTCGAAGTGCGCAAGCGCGCCGAGGTCGCTCTTCAGCATCGTTTCGATGAACTCCAGGCCATGTCCCAGTTGAGCAATTTTCTTGCTCGGGGCATCCCGGACGAGGCCATTTTCCAGGAGGTCCTCGATGTGCTGGAGCGTCTGCAGCAGGGGGACCGCGCTGCCGTCCGCCTGATTGATGCTGAGGGCCACATGTATTTCAAGGCCTGGCGCAGGCTCTCGGAGGACTACCGGGGTGCCCTGGACAAAGACGCGCTGTGGGATCCCGGTGATCTTCCCCTTCGGCCCATTGTCATAGCTGATATGGCGGTGCCGGAACCCTCGGCACTGCACCAGTTGAACCTGCAAGAAGGTATAGAGGCCGCCGTTTATATTCCGCTTTCGTACCAGGGGGGGTTGGTGGGCGAATTCGCCGTATTTTACGACCATCAGCACAACGTCGACGATGAAGAGGTGCAGCTATTACAGAATATTGCGAATTACATCGATCTGGCATTGGCGCGCCGGAAGGGGGAGGATGAGAGGGTCGCGCTGGAACAACGGCTGCGCGAGTCGCAGAAGATGGAAGCCCTGGGGCAACTGGCCGGGGGCATCGCCCACGATTTCAACAATATGCTGACCGTCATCACCGGATACAGCGAGCTGATCCTCGCCAATCTGGGTGCCGATGAGACCTTATACCAGGATGTCAAGGCCATCAACGACGCCGGTTCGCGCGCCGCGATTCTGACGGGCCAGTTGCTTACTTTCAGTCGCACTCAGGTGTTGCGCTACCGGGTTCTGTCCATCAATACCGTGGTCGACAAAATGCAGGCGTTGCTGCAACGAGTCATCAGTGAAGATATCAAATTGATCGTGGACCTGGAACGAGATCTCAGCTACGTAAAGGCCGATCCGGGCCAGCTGGAGCAGGTGCTCATGAACTTGATAGTCAATGCCTGCGATGCCATGCCGCGGGGTGGCGAACTCGTCATTCGGACTGCCAATATTGAGCTGGGCGAGGATTTAGTCTACGACGCCAGGCCCCAGCCGGGCCCCTATGCAAAGTTGGAAGTGAGCGATACCGGCTGTGGCATGAGCGAGGAGATCCTCTCCCATATCTTCGAACCTTTCTTTACCACCAAGTCCAGCGGCAAGGGCACGGGGCTGGGCTTGGCTACGGTCTACGGCATAGTCAGTCAGTCCAGCGGGTACATCGATATATCCAGCCAGCCCGACCAGGGCACGACCTGTTCTATTTACCTCCCAGAAGCCGAGGCGGCAGCCGAGGCGCTGCCAATGGAGCAGAGCAAAGGCGAGGCTCCACAGGGGACGGAAACGCTCCTCCTGGCCGAAGACGAAGACGAAGTCCGAGAGCTGGCCAGCCGCATCCTGCGCGACCACGGCTACGCAGTGCTGGAGACGTGCGGGGGGAGCGAGGCGCTGGACCTGGCCAAGTCGCATGCCGATCCGATCCATTTATTGCTGACCGATGTGGTCATGCCCGGATTGAGCGGTCGGGAGTTGGCGCAACAATTGGAGCTGCTACGTCCCGATATTAAAATTCTCTACATGTCGGGTTATACCGACGATACCGTCTTGCGGCACGGGATTCAGGAAGAAAAAATGCCCTTCCTGCAAAAACCCTTCGTGCCGGAGACTCTGGCCCTCAAGGTGCGCGAGGTCCTCGATGGATAGACCCTCTTGGACGTAGACGAAATTCTGCAAGATCTGGATCTGGACGAGCTGCTCGCCACCTATGACCAGGCCGCCTGCCGGCTGCTCGAGGTGGCGCGCCAGGACGGCCATTTTGAGGAGTGGGACGCGGCCGATCTGGTCTGGCCCGCCTCGGCCGGCATCGATCAGAGCGGTCTGGAAAAACGGGCCGCGCTGATCGGCCGCATTTACGCCGGCATCCCACCGCGTCGCACCAGCCGCCTGAGCGAGGCCCACGACAGCTATCTCCGGGCCATGCCCGCCTACTATCAGGCCAATCGCATCTACCTGCAGATTCTCGGACAATTTGTGCAAAACCAGGCCGGCTCCGAGCGCGATCTCCTGCAGCTTTACCAGACGGTTTATCTGGGCGCTCTGGGCCGCGATAATCCGATTCCCCTGGACGCGGGAGAGGCCGCCCTGGTCGAACTGGGGGTGGCGCGCGCCCCCCTTGCCCACGCCCAGTCCGTGGCCGAAGCCCTGCCCCCGGATCCGAGCGCGGACGATCCTCGCTGGGACGTGGTCTATACCTGTGACACAGACGCCGATACGCGCCGGGCTTCTCTGCGCGAAATGCTTACCGATATCGCCGAGAGGGTGGTCGATGCGCTGGCCGCCGGCGAACATCTGGCGGTGCGCTACAATACCTTCAACAACTTTATCTGGTTCGGCATCTCGGTCTGGAAAGTGGTCACCGAACTCGAATTGCTGCTGGCCCGGCTGCGGGGCAAGGTGCGGCAGAAATGGCACGATACCCTGCTGCAGTACGTGCGTCTGGCCCAGGCCATGCTGCTCAAGTTCTTGCAGGCGCACTCCGAGGACCCGGCTCAAATCCGCCCCAAGGACTACTGGTACGGACAGGAGTACAGCTATCTGACCCGCGATATGATCGATCTGAGTCTCACCCTTATCAAGCGCGCCAATGCCCTGCGCAAACGGGTTCGCGGACCGGACCGTGCCGCCGTGCCGGCGCTGGAAGTCCCGGCGTTGCTGGGCAATCGGGCCACGGGCCGCTTCCTCGAGTACCCGCACGTGGGCCGCCGGGGCCGGTGTTCCTCCTGGCAGCGCCGCTACCGGCTGCTGCGCTGGGTCCAGCTCTTCCGCAAGCTCGGCCGGCGCAAGATGAAGCTGCACCGCTCCAACCTCGACGGTGTGCAGCGCCTGGCCGCCTCCTGGGAGAACAACACCGAGTGGGGCACCGGTGCCCTGGATATATTCGGTATTCAGGTGCAACTCCGGATCGATCCGCTCTTTGCCACCATCGCGCGAGAATTGGAGCTGCACAAGGGCAAGCGCAAAATCGTCTTTTTCCCCAACCACCAGAGCATGCTGGACCACCCGGTTTTGTATCACGTGCTGCAAATGCCCGAAATGATGCAGGCGCTGGGCTGGGAAAAACCGGTTCCCTGTGTCTTGTTTTCGCGTTCCGGGTTGATGGATCCGACCAGTTTCAAAATAGGCGCGCGGCAGTTTTCCCTCATTGGCGTTCCCCCGGAGCTGGCCGATCGTCTGCTGGAGGAGGTAGATGGCTACGTCATTGCGGATCGCTCCAGCGATGCGGGCAATCCGATCCAGCGTTTTGCCAGGTTGCTGGAGGAGCGTCCGGGGGTGATTTACGGCGCCGGCACCACTTCCGCTTTTGAACTCCAGTGCCTGCCCATGCAGCACGCTCTCTTCGCCTACTTGCCCCCTGATGTGGTCGTCATCCCGTTGGCCTTCCGCGGCGTTCACGCGCTGTGGCCCAAGTGTCCCAAGGGCAATACCAGCATCAACCCCGGCCTGGTCGAAGCGGTGGTTTCGCCCCCCATGCTGGGGGCTATCACCCTGTTGCCCCGCAAGCGTGCTCTGCGCACTCAGCTGGAGCCGGCTACGCTCTTCCAGGCGGTGCATATCGCCAACCAGTACAATCCGGAGCCAGCCTGAGAATCGGGGAGAAAAATCAATGATGGAATTTTGCCGGGCCCTGGGTGAATTGGGGGTGCGCGACGATATCCTCAACAAGGCGGAAAAAGAACAGCTGTAGCGGGACGGGTACCTGCCGCTGGAGGGCATTTTCACGTCCCGACAGGCCGCGCGCATGCTGGCCGAGACCCGGAAACTGGGGGCCGTCGAAAAGACCGGGCAAGAAGGTGGAGAGGCCGCGGTCACCAACGCCCAGCACAAGTGCGCTTCCGATGCCTGCGACCTCTCGAGCGTCTCAGTCCGGCGGCGCGACGCCTTTTCGAGCCCCCGCCGCGGCGCCCCAGCCGAACCAGGCAGCGAGTGAAAGTCGCCGCCAAGGAGTGCAAGAAAATGAACGACAAAGAAAAGTGCCTCTTCGATTTGCGGGGCTATATCGTGGTGGAGGATGTGCTGAGTCCCGCCCAGGTCGCCCTGGCCAACGAGGCCATCGACTGCCACGCCGCCTCGATCCAGAACCGCCCCGCCGATCTGTCCGGCGGAGCGACCAGGCTGGTGGGCCGGAGCGGCCGCGGCGAGTTGCGCCAGAACCCGCTCACCTTTGAGCGCCCCTGGTGCGAACCATTCCGGCAGATGCTGACGCATCCGCGCACTATCGCTATCTTCAACGAAATCCTGGGACCGGGTTTCCGCCTGGACCACGGTCCCGGTCTGATCCAAATGGTCAGCGGCACGGAGGGCCACCGGCTGCACGGCGGCATGACTTTCGACCCGAGCCAGTACCATCACTTTGCCCACGGCAAGATGTACTGCGGTCTGTGCGTCGCGGCCTGGCAGCTCACCGATGTGCTTCCCGGCGACGGGGGCTTTGCCTGCGTTCCAGGCAGTCACAAGGCCAACTACCGCATCCCCCCGGAGGTGACGCGTCTGGAGGAGGACTGGGGCTGTGTGGAGCAGGTGGTGGCGCCGGCGGGCTCGGTGGTCGTCTTCAACGAGGCCCTGGTGCACGGCACCCTGCCCTGGCAGCCCGAGGACCGCGAGCGCCGCTCGATTCTCTTCAAGTGCGCGCCGGGTTTTTTGTCCTGGGGGCCGCCCCATGCCGAGTGTCCGATCGCCGATCCCACGCCGGCGGAACGGGCGCTCTACGATATGCCCCGGCGGACGGGACGGCCCACCTTGGGAGAGGGTTAGAAGAACTGGGGGGAAGACATTGAACCTGTGATTTGCCCTTGTTTTTTTAATTTTTAATTTTGTAGTTTAATTTTCCCTTTGGGCTCATTGGATGGATCTTTTCGTCTCTTTGCCCAATGGGTTTTTCGCGCTAAACATCGACCGAGAACTTCCTCAATTATTTCCGGGGAGGTAGGTCTGCATCACAGTTCAAAAAGGAGGAGGATAAGAAAATGGCATTATACAGTTGTGAAAAGTGTGGCATGAGTGTGGGCACGATGACCTGTGGCCACTGCGGCAAAGAGCTCGTCCACGACAGCCTCGTGACCGATGATGGCACCAAGGTTTTTATTTCCAAATGCCCCGACGAGCACGGCAAGGTGAAGTCGCCGCTCTGTTGCGGCCAGGATATGTCGTGCCCGGTGTGAGTGCTAGCGACCCGGTTGGCGCCTGGCAGTTCGGATTCGCGCTCTGAAGCGGCAAGCACCATTGTCGGGGGGCGTCGCGACGTCCCCCGACAATGCTTTCTTCGGGGCGCCAGCGCGAGCGCGGTGCAGGCGGCCAGCTGGGGATCGGTCAAGGCCCCTCGCCTGCGGCCGCACGATCGAGGAGGATTTCCATGTTGAGCGAGGAACGGATTCAGGATTACCGGCGCGACGGCTATCTCAAAGCCGAGGGGCTCTTTAGCACCGAAGAAGTACGGGAATTGAGCGCCGAAATGGACTGGATCATCCAGGAGTGGTGCGGCGACGACAGCATTGGCTGGCGCGGTCCCTGGCGCGACCACTACTTGCCCGCGGGGCAGCAGATGGAGACCCGGGCGGTGGTGCTGGCCAACCCGCAGCAGTATTCAGCGGCCTGGGGACGGGTTCTCTTTCACCCGGGTCTGACCCGCTGCGCCGCCGCTTTGATCGGCGACGCCAATGTGCAGTGGCACCACACCGTGCTGCACGCCAAACCCCCGGAGAAGGGCACCCCTTTCCCCATGCACCAGGACTATCCGTTCTATCCCCACGACGGCGCGGATTTCGTGGACTGCCTGGTGCACCTGGACGACGCCCCGCCCGCAAGCGGCTGCCTGCGGGTGGTAAGCGGCAGTCACAAAAAGGGCCCGCTGGAGCACATTACCGGCGCGCACACCCGCCCCTATTTGCCGCCGCAGGACTATCATCCGGAGATCACCGCTTCGGTAGAGGTGCCGGCCCGCGCCGGCGACGTGATCTTTTTCAGCTACTATTTGATCCACTGGTCCGACCTCAACCGCAGCGCCGAGTGGCGACGCTCGGTGCGCATCGGCTATCACGCTGCCCACATGCGTCCGCTGGGCCATGGTGCGCCCGAGTCCTCCCAGAAATTCATGGTGGGGGGAGTGAAAGAGCGGGTCGACGAAGAAAAGCTGACCTATCGCTAGAACAGCGAAAGCTGCTGGGCGCGTTCCCGCGGCCGCGGCGGTTGCAGCTCCTCGCAGGCGAGCAGGGGGGAGGGAATTTCCGCCACCAAGGGCGAGAGTGCGGGGCGCACAACCTGGCCGTAGCGACTGCGGGAGCGGGCGTGTAGCAGGATCGCTTCTTCCCGCGCCCGCGTGAGGCCCACATAGAATAGTCGGCGCTCTTCCTCCAGGTCTGCCCCGTGCTCGCGCAGGGGGATCAGCCCGTCCTCCAGACCGCAGATGAAAACCACGGGAAATTCCAGCCCCTTGGCCGCGTGCAGAGTCAGCAAGTTTACGGCCTCGGCGCGTTTGCCGGCCCGGCCGCCGGTGCGCGCGAAATCCGCTTCCAGGCCCAGCAGCACCGTGTCCAGCAGATGCTCCAGGGAAGACGCCTCTGCAGCGAGGCGGATGAGGTGCTCCAGATCGATATCTTCGCCCGGGCCGTACTCCTGTCGCCAGGCGTGCAGCATGGCGGCAGGGCCCTCGGTGCGGCTCAGGTGCTCGTAGCGCGAACGGGCTTTTTCCAGCACCTCCAGCTTTTCCATCGCTGCCGCTGGGGCCGGCTTAAAGGCCTCCAGTTCCAGCACCTGCAGCAGGCAGAGTTCGTCTTCGGGTTGTCGCAGGTAGCGGCAGAAGGCCAGGGCCGCGGCCACCGAGGGCGTCTGCAGAAAACCTTTCTGCCCGCTGAGGCGGTAGGGTAGCCCCTCCTGGGCAAAGCACTCCTCCAGCACCTCGGCCTGGCGGCCGGTGCGGAAGAGGACGGCAAAATCTCCGAAGCTGCGCGCCCTTTCCCGCCCGCCCGTCCGGTCTGCTTGTAGCATGTCCGCCCCGCCCACCATGCGGCTGATCTCGTGCACCACGGCAATGCCCTCGGCGGTGGCGCCCGGAGTCGACAGCAGGCGGATCTGGAGACCCTGGGGACGCACGGCCTCGAAGGGCCGGAGGGTGCGGCCGGGGTTGTGTCCGATCAGGGTGGACGCCGCCCGTACAAGCGTGCCGCTGGAGCGGTAGTTTTTCTCCAGGACGACCTTGACGATGGCGGCATAGTCGGACTCGAGCTGCGCAAAATAACCCGGATCCGCTCCCCGGAAGCCGTAGATGGCCTGGTCCGGGTCGCCGATGGCAAAGAGCCCGGCACCACGTCCGGCCAGGAGCCGAACGAGGCGGTATTGGACCGCGTTGAGGTCCTGGAACTCGTCCACCAGCACGTCGGTGAAACGGCGCTGCAGGGCCACCAGCACGGCGGTGTCTTCCTGCAGCAAGTCCAGCAAGTCCAGCAGGATATCGTCGTAGTCGCAGGCGGCATAGGCTCCGAGCCGTTCCCGATACGCATTGTAGAGCAGCTGCAGCTCGCCTTCTAGATCTCCGGGTTTTTGGCCTGCGGCCTTGGCCAGGGAAAGGGCCTGCTGGGCCGCGGCCGGACGCAGTGAAAGTGCCTTTTCCTCCACTAGCGCCGCCAGCACGGCGCGCGCTTCGACCTCGTCCAGGACGCGTTTTTTTTGCGGCTGGTGGTGGCGCAGCAACTCCAGCGCCACCCGGTGAAAAGTTCCCACCCGCATTTGCTCCAGTCCCGCCACTCCCTGCAGCAGCGGCTGCAGCCGCTGGCGCATTTCCGCCGCTGCCCGGTTGGTAAAGGTGAGGGCCAGGATCTGGGCCGGGGATTTTCCTTGCCGGCGCACCAGGTAGTCGATGCGCCGGGTCAGGACGCGGGTTTTACCGGCTCCCGGACCGGCTACTACCAGCACGGGTCTGCCCGCTGCCTCGATGGCCCGGCGCTGGGCCGCGTCCACCCCGTCCTGCGCGCTCTCGCCGGCGGCCGCGGCCGCCGGCGCCGGTTTTGTCGGGGCCGATGGTTGTGCGGGGGCCGACTCCCCGGCGTCCGGCGGCATTGCGAACAGCAGGGTCTGGCCCCTGAGTTGCTCGCGCTCCAGATCGCTGAAGAGGCGAACTTTGCCGTATTCGCCGTCGTAGCCGGGCAGGATATCCACGCTGCCCGCCCGCATGCGCCGCACGCCCTCCGCCACCAGGTTCTCGCCGCAGGCGGCGATTGCCGCGGCGGATGCGGAGCGCAGAATGGTCAATTCGGGTCCCAGCGCCGCCAGCAATTTGTCGTAGATGCGGCGCACTGTTTTGCTCTGCGGTCCCACGCCCACGGCCGCGGCGATCACCTCGGCCAGCGGAATCAGGTATTCGAAGGACTGGCGTTCGGCGGGTCCCTCGCCCTCGGGCCGATCGGCCAGTTTTTCCACCCGGTGCAGCACGCCCACGGTCAGCTTGCGGCCGCACACCGGACACAGGCCCGCCGCCGCCAGGGTCTGTGCTGGTTTCCAGCACACCGCGCACTTGCGGTGGCCGTCGTAGTGGTACTTGCCTTCCTGCGGATAGAATTCCAGCGTGCCGGTGAAGCGCGCCGGATCGCGTTGGCGCAGGGCCGCACAGATCGCCGGATAGGAGAGCTCGGTATCGAAGCAGGTGGCCTCGCGCCCTAGTTTTTGCGGCGAGTGGGCGTCCGAGTTGGAGACGATGGCGTAGCGGTCCAGGGCCGAGAGGCGCTCGTTCATGGGCGGATCCGAAGACAGACCGGTCTCCACCGCAAAGATGTGGGGCAGGAGGTCCTCGAAACACTCTTCCAGGCTGTCGAATCCCGAACTGGCGCCCAGCGCGGCAAAGTGCGGGGTCCAGATATGAGCCGGGATAAAGAGCACCTCCGGGCAGACTTCCAGGCAGATTTCCAGCAAATCGCGGCTGTCCAGTCCCAGGATGGGCCGGCCGTCCGCCTTGAGATTGCCGATGGCTCCCAGGCGGCGGTTCAACTCGCTGGCGGCGGCAAAGTCGGGCAGGATGACGACGTTGTGGATTTTGCGGGTGCGGCCGTTTTTCTTGTAGATCGAGCTGATCTCCACCGAGAGCAGAAAGCGCACCGGGGCCCGGCAGGAGGGCGGCAACTCGGCATCGATCGGATCCCTCCAGGCCGCTTTCAGGCGGTAGAGCCCCGCCTCGGCCGGCTCCAGTTTTTCCTCTAACTCGGCGATCCAGGCCGGGTGGGTATAGTCTCCGGTTCCGACCACGGCAATGCCCTTGAGGGCCGACCAGCGGTGCAGGTTCTCCGGATTCAGGTCGCGGCTGGTGGCGCGGGCATAGCGCGAGTGGAGGTGTACATCAATGGCGAAGCGCATGGATTGGAGTATAGCACTTTGCCCTGAGCGGCACAACGTGGAGCGCGCACTTTTTCCTTGTTTGCAAGCCCTGGAAGGCACACATTAATTGTGCTTTTGCGCCTGGCTTCGAGTCCGTGCTTGCGCTGCGATCCAGCCTCTATCGCAGCGCCTGGCAGGAGCCGAAACAGATCAATGCGGCCGTGAAGCGGGCGTTCCGGGCTGGAAAATGAGGGGCTCGAGGAGCGGCCTTTTATGAAAGCAGCGCTAATCGGCTGCGGCAAAGCGCCGCTGGTACAACGCTAGGAGGAAGCTATGCTGATCGCAACCGCGAACAAGGCCTACCGGCTGCGCGAAGAGGAAGGCGAGACGGAACCCGTGCTGGTTTTTGGCGGAGAGAAGATTCAGTGTTTGGAGGAAGGCCATCAGATCGCGGTCCTCTGCCTCGCCGGCGGCGAGATCGTCCTCCTGGAAGAGGGCCGGGAGCGGCGTCTGGCCAGCGGCATCCGGGAGGACGTCGAATGTCTCGCCCTGCTGACGGAAAAGCCCCTGCACCTGCTGCTGGGCACCGCCGCGGCCCACCTCTACCGTTTCAAAGAGGACGGGCAGCCGGCCCAGCCTTTAAAAGCCTTTGACGAGCTGGAGTGCCGCGGCGATTGGTACACCCCCTGGGGTGGGCCCCCGGCGGTGCGCAGTCTGGCGCGCAGCGGCGACTGGGTCTACGCCGACATCCACGTGGGCAGCATTATGCGCTCTGCCGATCTGGGTGCCACCTGGGAGCCGGTACGCGCCGAGCTGCACGAAGACGTACACCAGGTCGCCACCGCACCGGCGCTGCAAGAGCGGGTCTATGCCAACACTGCGGCTGCGGTCTTTCGCAGCGAGGACCGCGGCGCCTCGTGGCAGTCCTGCAGCGCCGGGTTGAGCGCGCGCTACGGCCGCGCCATTGCCGTGCATCCCACCGACCCGGACTGTCTCCTGGCCTCGGTCAGCAAGGGGCCGCACCAGCAGGTGGAGGGCAAACTCTACCGCTCGGCCGACGCCGGCCGCAGCTGGATTCACGTCACCGCGGGTTTCCCGGCTTCGACCCGGGACAATATCGACACCTTCCAGCTGGCTTTTTCGCTGCGGGGCACGGCCTGGGCGGCGGTGGAGAACACCCTCTACAAAAGCGCGGATCGAGGCGCAAGCTGGCAGGCGGCGTGGAAGGCATGCGAAAATATCGGGGCGCTTGCGTGTGCCCTGGCCGAGTAGCGGGCGGCTCTTCCCGGCCGGGGCGCGCCCCTGGGTTATTGTCCTCTTCCGTATTTGCCCTGCAACTCCGCCGGCACCCGATCCACCACCTGCAGCTTGAGTTCGCCGTTGGCCTCGGCAAAGGGGCGCGCCAGAAATTTGGCCTTGCCGCCCAGGTAGACCGGGACCGCGTCGGTGGTGCGGGTGGGCAGCCGGATGACGTCGCCGACCGCCAGCGCTTCGGCCTCTTGCAGCGAGATCTTCGTGCGTCCCAGTTCGCTCACCACGGGCACCTCCATGGCCCCCAGCCTGAGCAGGTTCTGGCGGTTCTGCTCCTCGCGGTCGACGCTCGGTAGCTGCAGGTAAGATTGCTGGCCCAGTCTCGGCAGGATCGACTCCAGCGTGAAAAAGGGATAGCACAGGCTCACCAGACCGGAGGCATTGGTGCTATTGACCTCGAAGGCCAGCAGGATGACGATTTCGCTGGCGGCGGTAATCTGCATGAATTCCGGATTGGTTTCCAGCTCGATATCGGAGATCTCGGTCTGCAAAATGGGATTCCAGGTGGCTTCCAGGTCTTCTACGACGCGTCTGCAAATCCGATTGATGGCGCTGATCTCGATAGGGGTCAACTGCCGTGCCTCAACGCCCTGGGAAGAACCTTCGCCGCCAAAAATCCGATCGACGAAGGCAAAGACCACGGGCATGGCTATGTCGATGATCGCACTTCCATTGGTCGGCCCCAAAGTAAACTGGTAGGAGCAAGATGGATTGGACAAAGACATGATGAACTCGGCGTAGGTGGTCTGGTCCACGAAGGCCGTGTCCACATCCACCACGGCGCGCATGGCCCCCGATAAGCTGGAACTGAGCAGGCGGGCAAAGTTGTCGTGCAGATTTTCCAGGGTGCGGAGCTGGTCTTTATTAACCCGTGGCGGGTGTTTGAAATCGTAGTTCTGCGGAGCGATATCGTCCCCTGCTGCGCCGCCATCGGCCTCGGCCTCGTCGTTGGCCTTTGTGAGCGCAGCAATTTCGTCCTGAGAAAGTATATCTGCCATTGAGGATCTCCTTTATACAAGTGAGTCGTCGTCAGGGCCGCGCACGAGGGTGATCTGCCCCTGTTCCGCCAGCGCCCATACCTGCTGGACAATGCGCGACTGCACTTCCTCCACCGCGCTCAGGCGCATGGGGCCGATAAATTCCATCTCCTCGGTGATGAAGTTCCGCACCTTCTCCGACATATTGTTCAGGATTCTTTCCCTCAGCTTTTCCGCTGCCCCCTTCATGGCTACCACCAGGTCTTTCTGGTCCACTTCGCGCAGCAGGAGCTGGAGCTCCCGATCGGTCAATTTGACGATGTCGTCGAACACGAACATCAGATTGCGCACCGACGCGGCAATTTTCGGATCATGGCCTTCCATCTGGTCCAGCACGTTTTTCTCCACCCCCGGAGCGGTCGCATTGATCATGTCGGCCACCACCTTGGGACCGCCCACATCCTGGTTGCCGCCGAAGATGTCGCGCAGGGATTGCTCGAGGCTTTCCTCGATTTCCCTGAGGACGTTGGGGGTGATATTTCCCAGGGTGGCTACCCGGTAGGCGACGTCGGCCTGCATGCGTTCGGGCAGCTGCGCCAGGATGCCGGCGGCCTGGTCCGGGTCCAGCTGCGAGAGGATCAAGGCAAGGGTCTGGGGGTGTTCGTTGGAGAGGAAGGGGGCGATCTGGTCCGCGGCGGTATTTTTGAGCATGTAGAATCCGGAGGTCGCGCGGGTGTTGATGCGCTCGAGGATTTCCTCGGCTTTGCGCGGCCCCATGGCCTCTTCCAGGGCCTGGCGGGCAAAGTCGACTCCGCCGCTGAGAATTTTCTCGTCGGCCTGGAGCTGCTGGCCAAACTCGGCCAGCACCGCGTCGGCGGTTGCCCGGGCGGTCTTCCCAAGGGCGCCGATGGCCAGGGCGATTTCCTCGATTTCGCAGTCGGAGAGGTGTTTCATGAGGGCGCCGGAAACCCGTTCCTCCAGCGTCACAAAAAGCACTGCCATCTTCTGCATCAGCGGCATTTCCGGCTCTTCCTCCGGCTCTTGCTCCAGCAGCATGGTCGTGCGCACCAGCCTGGCCGCTCTTTCGGGCCGCTTCCAGACCAGGGCCTGCACACTGCCCTCTTCGACGCCTTCCGGCAGCACTGTGCTGGCAGGGGGTGCCGTCCTTTCGACTCGGCTCGGTTCGCGCTCGGTTCGCGCTCGTTGCGGCGCTTCGCCTTGCTGGTCTGCGGCTCTTTGCGCCAGGGGTTCGATGCGGATAGTTTGGCGCTGTGGCCGGGGGGCCGGGGCGCTCACCAGTGCGGCTCCCCGGTTATTGCCGGAACGCACCGGCAGCGGCGGCATGGCTGCGAGCTGCGTCCGGTTCGGCGGTGACCAGGCCTCGATCTGGCAGGGTGTTTGCAGCCGTGCCAGGCATCCCACAACGCGTGGCGTTGCGCTCTTGTTTTTTGCGTTTGTAGTCGTCATAGATCTTCTCCTCTCATGCGTCCATGACACAGCGGAAGCCGATGTCTTCCCTGCCGCAGGTTTCGACGGTTCCGCTGCGATGGCTGCAGTGCAAGGCGGCACGGGTCTGCTGGAAACTGCCGCCTCTGAGCACCCGTTCCCGGCCGTCTTCGGGACCCTGGGGATTAGTGGCCGGGCTGTTTTTGTAATAGTCCTCATCGTAATAGTCCGAGCACCACTCGTAGACATTGCCGGCCATGTCCCACACCCCGTAGGGGCTGCGGCCCGCTGGAAACTCGTCCACCGGCGTGGTGGTGCCGACCATGTTGCCGGAATTACATTGCTCGCCCTCGACGAAGCGGTCTCCCCACGGGTAGGTGAGCGCGTCGGTACCCCGCGCCGCCTTTTCCCACTCGGCTTCGGTGGGCAGCCGGGCCCCGGACCAGCTGGCGTAGGCCTGAGCATCCTGCCAGCTCACGTTGGTTACGGGGTGATTGTCCAGACCTGTGGGAAAGGTGTCGCCCGACCAGTGCGGAGGTGGCCCGTGCGCGCTTTGCCGGACGAATTCCAGGTAGTGTAAATTGGTGACCGGAAAGGGATCTATGAAGAACGCGGCGAGGTGCACCGGGTGCCAGGGGCGCTCGTTGCTGGGACCGGCCTCGTCCCGGCTGCCCATGGGAAAGGAGCCCGCCGGAATGTAGTTCATCTTTTGCCGCGGGTCGTCCTCGGCCATTAACAATTGGATTTCTACCGCCGCCTCTGCCGCTTCTTCCCGCCTCTGCACATCCCTGGGCGCTTGCTGCAAGCGGGTGATCCGCACCGCCATACTATCGCCAACCACGACGACCTCGCAGGCGGCGAAGGACGCGTCGTTGAGGCGCAGATCAAAAGGTTCGCCGGCCAGCTTTTCCAGTGCGAGGATAGCGTGCGGCCGCAGCTGTCGCACCGCGCTCAGTTTCAACTGCTTGCGTCCCAGTTCGACCACGGCCTCCACTTCGATATCGCCCAGATGCGCGAGACGGGCATTTGCGTCCATGGCGCTCATTTCATGCCTCCCCGCCCTCGCTCTGCCCGACGATCTCGGTCAGGCGGACGCCGAAATTTTCGCCTACGACGACGACCTCGCCGCGGCCGAAGAGCTTGCCGTTGAGCCGGATATCCACCGCCTCGCCATGGTTTTTGTTCAGTTCGAGCAAAGATTGCTCGCCCAGCGCCAGGGCTTCATCCAGGGTCAGTTTGGCGCGTCCCATTTCGATGGATACCTCCACCTCCATGTCCTGCAGCTGTTCCAGGTTATCGCCCGCGGCTGGCGGCAGATCGCCCGCATCCGCAGGCCCGGTTTCTGTTGTTTTTGTCGCCATTTTCAGCGCTCCTTTTTTGTTTTAGGAACTCCTTCTGAATTTCTGCTCGATCGATCCGGGCCGCTGCCGGCCCGCGGCAAAGGGCCGGGAAGGCACCCGGATGTCCTCGTTGGCCTCGCGCTCCTGGGACCATTCCCCTGCTTCGATTTCTCGCCGCAGGCCGTCCACAGTGTGGCGTAGATCCCGCATCTCGCCGGCCAGTCCCCTGAGCATCAGGGCCAGATCCTCCAGGGTGGTGGCACCCCCCTCTTCCCGTGGCTGCAGTTCGGCTTCGACTGCTTGCCACAGCTCTTCGGGCGCCTGTCCAGCCGGCGCCAGTCCGGCTGCTTCCCAGGCGGCCTGATGCGCCTCGAATTCCCTGCGGCACGTCGCGCACTCGTCCAGGTGGGCTTCGATCTCCAGGCGCACATCCGTGGTCAACTCGTCGTCTATGTAGGCAGACAGATTGCGTTCACATGTAGGGCAGTTCACGGGCTATTCTCCAGATAGAGTTTCAGGGCGTCCCGCACGCGCTTGCGAGCGCGGTGGATGCGGACTTTTATGGCGTCTTCGGAGCACCCCACGATGGCGCCGATCTCGCGGTAGCGCATTCCCATCTGCGTCCCCAGGACAAAGATCAGGCGCTGCTGCTCGGGCAGGGTGGCCACCGCCTCTTCGGCGCGCTGGATCAACTCCTTGCGCACCAGCAAATCCTCGGGATTGGCTTCTCCGCGCAGCTGCATCACACGGTCTTTTTCGACCAATTCCACCGACTGGAACTGGGGTCGCTGCTTCCTGAGTTCGGCCAGGCAGCGGTTGGAGGCAATGCGGTAGAGCCAGGTGCCAAAAGACGCTTCGGCGCGGAACGAGCCGATGTTTTTGAAGGCCTGGACAAAACTCTCCTGGGTCAGATCCTCGGCATCTTCGTCGTTGCCGGCCATGTGGCGGCAGAGTGCGTAAACCCGGTCGCGGTAGATCTCGAATAGCCGCTGGAAGGATCGGGGATCGCCTTGCTGGCAGGCGGCAATGAGCCCGACATCGGCCTGATTTTCCACTATTGGCCCTCGCTTTTTTTGGGTCTGGGGTGGCGTTAGTTATTTAGATGGCGGTTCGGGTAAAAGGTAACGCGAAAATTCCACATTTCCCAAAATATCGACTTATAATTATCATTCATAAGATAGAATAGTGCCCTCTCAAGTGGGAAAATCGATATGAATTTTTGCAAGTGCGCCGCCAGCCTCCTCATTTCACTGCTCCTGGGCGCTGCCAGCAACGCCCAGGACGAGCCCTATCCGCCCGGCACTCTGGTGCCGATGATCGATCTGCAGCTCCGGCAGGTCCCGGTCGAGGTCCCCGCATCCTTGCGCAGCGAGGTTCCCGAGGGGCTCACTCTCAATCTCCCGCAGGGCTTTTCCGTCAGCGTCTTTGCCGCCGGCAAGCTCAGCTATCCTCGCTTTATGGCTTTTGACGCCGCCGACGTGCTGCATCTTGCCGATCTGTCCAGGGGGAGGATTGTCGCCCTGCCCGATGCCGATGGCGATGGGGTTGCCGACGAGCAAATCGTGGCGGCGTCGGGGTTCAAGGCCGCCCATAGTCTGGCCTTCTACAAGGGCGATATGTACGTGGCCGATACCCATCAGGTCGTGCGTCTGCACGACGCCGACGGGGATCTGGTCTACGAAGAGCGCGAGGTTTTCATCGCCGACATCCCCTCGGCGGCCTGGCATTCATGGAAAACCATCGTCTTTGACGAAATCAACGACAAGATCTATCTGTCGGTCGGCTCGCCCTGCGATCTGTGCCGTCCCGAGGCGCCCGTGGCGGGCGCCGGTCCGGATCCGCTACCCCCCAATCCCGAGTGGGGCACGGTGCTGGAATTCAATGCCGATGGCACCGGTCGACGGATTTTCTCCTCCGGGGTGCGCAATGTGGTGGGCATGGACCTGCATCCGCTCACGAATGAACTGTGGGGCAACAACAATGGCCACGACCTGGAGGGCCGCACCCGGCCTCCCGAATGGATCGACATCATGCGCGCGGGTGACTTTTTGGGCTATCCATTCGCGCACAGCCACCAGGTGTGGAACGACTTTGAGATCGGCCGCTACCAGCGCCTGCTGCCCATTAGCCGCCAGGACAGCTTGCTGGTGCAGCAGCAGAAGCGCCCGGTGGCCCTGGTGCCGGCCCACTACGCCCCCATGGGCCTCCACTTCTACACCCACGACCAGTTTCCCAGCATCTACAAAAATGCGGCTTTTGTGGCCTTCCACGCGGGCAAAGCCAAGCTCTCCTCCCACGAGGGCTACAATGTTTCGGCCCTGTTCAGCAATCCCGACGGCAGCAACGCGCGGATGGGCGAATTTATCACCGGTTTTCAGACCGGCCGCACCCAGGGCGATGTGTGGGGTTTTCCCCAGGGGCTGGCCAGCGATCGGAAGGGCAACCTCTACCTCACTTCCGATCTGCGCAACAAGCTCGTGCTCCGGATCAGCCACAGTCCGCTCATCGGTGCGTGGGAACACAGCCTGCCGGATTCGATCTTCAGCGGCGCCCGCCTCGCCATTGCGGCCAGCGTCCACCTGGAGCGCGTCGCCGCCCAGGGCGATGCGC
>CAXFTV010000529.1:0-13416 GCA_964005845.1 uncultured bacterium | reverse complement strand
TTAGAACGGCCCGGGCATTAGAAAAACGACTAGGGCACAAGTCCCGAACGAAGCCCTGCCCAGCAACACTATTCATGTAAAAATATAGCGCGGCAGCAGCGATCCGGCCAAACCCGCCCGGATCCATGACACTCCACCATTGACAGGGCGCCCGAATCTATTTATTTCTGAAGGCCCATTTTCGCGCAATGTTCATGACCATCCTCAGGAGGAATCCTTATGAAACTGGCAACTTATGCTAGTAAAGGTCAACAGCACGTCGGCGCCGTGGTGGCTGACGACACAATTGTCATTGACCTGGCCGCCGCCGACAAAGCTCTGGCGCGGCGAGAAAAACGCCCCGCACATCCCTTCTTCACCGATATGCTTAGTTTGCTGAACGCCGGCACCAAAGGCCTGAGCGCCGCCAAAAAAGCCGCTGCCGCGGCAACGGAAAAACTGGGCGATGCTGCCAAACCCGACGGCAAGACTTCGCACGCGCTCAGCCGCGTCAGGCTGAAGGCTCCGATGCCCAACCCGCGCAAGATCTTCTGCCTGGCGGGCAACTACCAGGACCACATCGAAGAGGGTGGCGGCAAAATGGCAGTACAGGACAAGGAGACCCCGCGGGTTTTTATGAAACCCCCGACCTCCACGGTCATTTCTCCGGGCGATAGCATCCTGATCCCGCCGATCGCCCGCTCTATTGACTGGGAAGGCGAACTCGCAGTGGTGATGGGCCGCAAAGCCAAGGGCGTAAAAACCAAAGACGCGCTCAAGTACGTGGCTGGATACACCGTCATGAACGATGTGTCCGAACGCGACCTGCTGATCAAAAAACGCACTGAAAACCGCCCCCAGGACGGCTGGTTTGACTGGCTCAACGGCAAGTGGCTCGATACCTTTGCGCCCCAGGGCCCCTGGATCGTTACCAGGGACGACATACCCGATCCCCAGGTTCTGGACATCAGCACCTACATCAATGGCGAGCGCAAACAGCACAACAACACCGGCCAAATGCTCTACAAGGTGGCTCAGGTCATCGAGTACATCTCGGCCATCATCACCCTGGAGCCGGGCGATCTCATCTCTACCGGAACTATTTCCGGCGTCGGCAGCACCACCGGCACTTTTCTGAAACCCGGCGACAAGGTAGAAATCGAGATTTCGCAGATCGGCGTGCTGCGCAATAAAGTAGCCGCCAGCAAGAAATAGCTTCTGTGGTTGCGGAAGGGGAAGGTAAGCAAGCCGATAACCCGGAGCACCCCGCTTCGCAGCAGAAGGCGCCGCCCCACAGCGTGCTGGGCGGCGCCTTTCTCATTCTCTGCCTGATTTCTTTTTTGAGCGGCTTTGCCACCTCTCCCTTCAATGCCCTCTTCCCGGTCTACGTCGACACCGACCTGGAACGGGTCCCACTCTTCACCGGCAGTCTGCGCTCGCTGATGCTGATTCTGGGGGGCATCTTTGCCGTAATCGGAGGGCGCCTCTGCGATTTGCTGGGTCTCAAGACGACCCTGCTGCTGGGTCTGGGGGGCACGGTACTCACCGGCCTGGTCTTCTGCTCTGCAAACCCCTGGATTCTAGTTCTGCTGATCTTTTTCATCGGTGGCGCGGCCGGCCCCCTATCCACCGCGGGACAGAGTTATCTGATCGGCTCGGTGCATATCGAGCGCCTGGGCCTGGGTAGCGCCCTCTATTTTCTGAGCATGACCAGCGGCAATGCGCTGGGCGGCCTCCTGACCGGTCTCCTCAAAGAGCAGTGGAGCTTCCCCGAAATAGGTACCGCCATGACGGCGGCCATGGTCGGAGTCTTTTTCCTCGCCCTTTTTCTAATGCCCGCCGGCACGGCCCCGATGCCACCGACCGCCAAGCGCCCCCCCCTGGCACTGTGGGCCGCCTATAAACCGCTCCTTTTACAGCGCAACGTGCACCTCCTGATTGGCATGCGCTACATGATCACCAGCTTCTGGGGCATGGCGACACTACTGCTGCCCCTGCTCGTTTCCCGCGTCGGGGATAGCGTTTCAATGGCCGCCTACTTCGCAGCGGTCTCCCTGTCCGTAGCTGCCGGCTGCCAATTGCTCGCCGGTTTCCTGGGCGATCGCTACGGCCGCTTCTGGCCTCTGATGATCTCGGCCGGCGGCGTCGTCCTGAGCGGCTTCTGCCTAGGAATGTGGTGGGATTCCCTGACCGGACTCTTCGTTTTTGGCACCGCACTTACCGGCACGGCCTGGGCCGTTTCCACCCTGGTTCCCGGGCTCATCAATGCGGTGGCCACTAGCGAGGAAAAGAACCGACTGGTGGGCCTGGGCCATACGATATGGAGCAGCGCCATGGTCAGCGGCAGCATTCTGGGAGGCCTGCTGCAAACCCTGGTCGACGAGGGAAGGGGATTACACCCGGGCACACCTTTTTTTATCGGCACCGCACTGGCCACGGGGGGTAGCGTCTGCGCCGGATGGCTGTGTAACCGCCTGGATAAGCAGAAAGTCTGATGCAAAAAAAACGTTTATTGCTCGTGTCCCTGTCGCACTTCTGGGTGGATTCCTATGCCACTATGCTGACCCCGGTCCTTCCCCTGGTCATCAAGCGCCTGGACCTGAGCCTGACCTACGCCGGCCTGCTGGTTTCAATCTTTTCCCTGGCCAGCCTGAGCCAGCCCCTGATGGGACTGTGGGGCGATCGCATGCGGCAGCGCCACTTGATCCTTGGCGGCATCCTGCTGGCGGCTGTGTTTACCCCCCTGCTGGGGATAGTCTCGAGTTATGGCATGCTGATTCTGGTCCTCGTTCTGGGCGGTCTGGGGGTCCACGCCTTCCATCCCCAGGCCTTCACCCTGGCCGGCGAGCTAAGCAAAGAACGCCGTTCCTTCGGCGTCGCCCTCTTCAGTTTCGGCGGCACCTCAGCGCTGGGTCTGACCCCTTTATGGATGGCTTATTTCGTCGGCAATTTTGGTCTGGAACGTCTGCCGCTGATCGCCCTGCCCGGTCTTTTTACCCTGTTTCTGGTCTTCAAATTTGTCCCCCTGGGCAACCCCTATCTCTACCAGCAGCAAAGAACCTCTGTACTCCAGAGCCTGAGTGGGCAGATCAAACCACTGCTGATCATCACTCTGGTGGTTACCCTGCGCTCCATAACCAGCATCAACTTCGGCGTCTATTTGACCGTCCTGGGCGATGAGCGCGGCCTCTCAATGATGGATTACAACTTGTTGCTAACCGTGTACACCGCCACCGGCGTAGTGGGCAATCTGGTCACTGGCTATCTGGCCGACCGCATGAACTCCAAAACCCTGGTATGGAGTACGGTTCTGCTAGCGGCACCGGCGCTTTACGGCTTTCTCCTGACCGATGGAATTCTGGCCTATATGCTGCTGGCTCTGGGCGGCTGCATGATCCTGGCTTCGAATTCCATCCTGGTAGCAATGGCCCAGGAGCTGGCGCCGGAAAACGCCGGTCTGGCCTCCAGCCTGCCTCTGGGTTTCAGCTGGGGACTGGCCGGCCTCACATTGCCCCTATTCGGACACCTGGCCGACCAGGCAGGCGTGATCGAAGCATTGAAATACCTGTCCTTATTGCCTTTATTAACTTTTCTATTGGCCCTGTTCCTACCGCCACGCAAACCTCACCACTGAAATGGAGAGCCCAGCCATGGCAGCTGAACTCCTGATCCTGGAAGCCGCGCAAAAACAGTTCTTCGACGACAACGGTTTCCTCCTGCTCGAGGGATTCTACGAGCCGGAGGAAATGGCAGAGATGAGACGCCAATTCCACACACTGGTGAGCTGCACTGAGGGCCGCCCCAGTAATATGAGTTACAGTTTCATGGATCCACCCGAAGGTTTTGCCCCCGATTCTTTCAATCCAAAAAACGTTAGTGGAATGATGGACCAACCCCTGGCCAGCAGCTACTGGTTCGATCAGTTCACCGAGCCGCGCATTGTCGGGGTCATGGTGGATCTGCTGGGTCCCAACCTCGATTTCCACAACGGCAAGGTGCGCAACAAACCGCCCGGGTTTGTCTGCACTCAGAGCTGGCACCAGGACTGGCCCTACGAACGCCACTCCCAACCCGAACTGGCTGCGGCCATCACCTACCTGGACCCCACCGACTTCGAAGCGGGCGCCACCGAAGTCGTGCCCGGCAGCCATCTCGAGGGAGAATGGGCCACCAAAGAAAATGAGGTCACGCTGCCCGACGACGCCATTGCTGCCGGGGAAGGGGTGGTCCTGGCCGCCCAACCCGGCGATGTGGCCATAATACACGTACTGGTGGTACACCGTGCCGGACACAACTACACCAGGCGCTCGCGCAACGCCATCATCAACGAATACAAAACTGCCGAAGCCATAGACCAGTGGAAAAACCGCTGTGCCTTTGCCGGTCTCCCCCTCGCCCGCAATCGCAAACTCCTGATGCCGCGGGTAAACCAATCAGATTGAGGAAATCGCCATGTACGAAGAGTGGAAACCTATCTACACGGCCCTGGCCGCCGATGTCATGGACCAGCTCGGACACCGCGACCAGGCCATGGAACACAGCATACGCCCTTCGCCGGCCACTACCGCTTTCGCCGGCCCGGCCGTGACGCTGGACTCCTATGAAAACTGCGAAACCACGGACGACCCCTACGGCCAGATCTTCGCGGCCTATGAAAAGATGCAACCTGGCGACGTCGTGGTAATCGCCACCAACGGCGAACTCAAAGCGGGTCTGTGGGGCGAGCTATTGTCAACCGCGGCCCAGGCTCAGGGGGTTAATGCCGTGGTCACCGACGGCCTGGTGCGCGATGTCCGTTTGATGGACGAGATGGGATTCGCCTGTTTTTCCAGGGGCTATTCGCCCCTCGACTCAGCCGGCCGCTGCTTTCCCACCGCGGTCAACGTGCCCATTTGCTGCGGCGGCGTGCAGGTGCATCCCGGCGACCTCATCCTGGCGGACTTCGAGGGCGTGGCCGTAGTTCCCGCCGCTATTCGCGCTGAGGTTTTGCGCCTTTCTGTAGAAAAGTTAGAGGGCGAGAACACGGTGCGCGACGAACTGGCCGCGGGCAATTCACCGCGTGCGGTCTTCGACAAGTACGGAATTCTTTGAGCAAAAAAATCCCTGCCGGATACGAATCCGGCAGGGCGACCATCTGAAGGAGGATTCAGAAGGATATCAGACCAGCTGAGCTTCTTGGCCATATTATACTCATCGGCCAGCAGGCAAAAATATTGAGAAAAATTATTGTGCCTTTGCCAACTCGGCGCCGGGCGACCTGGGTCGATATATTTATGCTACCTCGGGAAGTACTGGCAGCTTATTATTCATTCAAACTCCGGGCGAAATCCGCACACAAATCCTCCGCCGCCTCGATCCCTACCCCCACCCTGATGAGTCCTTCGCCAATGCCGATCTCCTGCCGCTCCCGAGGTGTCAGGCCGGCGTGCGAGGTAGCCGCCGGCCGCGTGATCAAACTCTCCACGCCACCCAGGCTGGGAGCCGAATGCGGCAATTCCAACCCCGCGATCAGATGCTCCGCCTGGGCCTCACCGCCGCACAATTCAAAACTGAGTACCCCGCCGCAACCGGCAAATAACCGGCGCGCACGCTGGTACTGTGGGTGGTTCTCCAGGCCGGGGTAGGTCACCTGTGTCACGGCCGGGTGCCGCCGCAGAAATTGCGCCAGTTCCAGGGCGTTGTGATTCTGCTGCCGCACTCTCAAGGCCAGGGTTTTGAGGCCCCGATACAGCAGGAAACAAGCGTGCGGATCCAGGCTGCTGCCCAGGTGATTGAGCTTGTGCACGATGTGCTCAATGTGCTCCCGCCCTCCAATGACGCAGCCAGCGACGATATCCGAATGGCCATTGAGGTATTTGGTGGCACTGTGAATTTCCAGGTCAAAGCCCATTTCCAGCGGCCTGAAATTGACTGGAGAGGCAAAGGTATTATCGATGACCGAGACCAGGCCGTGCGCGCGGGCAAAGGCCACAACCGCTTCCAAATCCGCCACTTCTAACAGGGGATTGGTCATGGTTTCCACGTAGATGAGCCGGGTCCGTGGGCGCAGCAAGCCGGCCCATGTATCTGGCTCGTTGCCCTCGATGAAATCGAACTCGACTCCCAGAGCCGGCATATCCTCGACCATCAGGCTGTGCGTCCCTCCGTAGAGGCAATGCTGCGCCAGAAAGTGGTCACCACTGCGCAACAGGGTCATCAGGGTCGTGCAAATCGCCGCCATGCCCGAAGAAGTGACCACGGCCGCCTCCCCCTTGCAAATGCGCGCTAGCTTGTCGTGCAGAACCTGGTGGTTGGGGCTGTTGTTCAGGCGCAGGTAGCGAATATCGTCGTAGGTCTCGTTTTCCCGCGAAGTGAAGGTAGCGCTCTGGAATACCGGTAGCACCACGGCTCCCTCGATGGACGGGCGCGGCTCGCCAGCGTGGACCAACTGGGTCTGGATGTCCCGATCGGGAGCAGACAAAGCGAATCTCCTTTCTCAATAAGCGTATTTGTCCAAAAGTCGCTCGTAAATTCGCACAAAATCGGCGCGGCCGTTGTCGCGATTGTAAAAAAAACAAAACGGATTGGGATTGATCTCCAGGATGTAAAAGCGGCCCTCGGAGCGAATTAAGTCGACCGCGTAAAATCCCAGATCGACCACCCCGGCCACGGCGCCAGTCAGCTCTCGCATGGGCTCGAGCAGAGCTGGATCTTCGACCTTGACAGCCTGGCCACTGGCCTGGTGCAGGGGATTCAAATCCTCCCGGCCGGGACCCTCCTCATCTCGTTTTTCGTAGGCCAGGAGCAACTCGTCCTGGCTCGCTACAACCCGGTACTCCGGTCCTTTTAAATAGGCCTGAATCAACAGAATATTGTCCGAATAGCCGCTGTGCTCAAAGAGGGTTTGCAAGCGCCGCTGCAAATCCTCTTGATTGCACTCCAGATAAACGCCCTGCGACACCGAGCTGCGGTACTTTTTGACCACCAGAGGATAGCTGAAGCAACGCTCCACCTCGGCACAGATAGCCGCAACCGAAGGGTGGGTCTTGTAGCGCTCGAAACGGGCGTCGGCCAGGGGGTTGAAAACCTGCAGGGAAAAAGGCACCGGTAGACCCGCCTGGCTGAACAACTCATACTGATATCCTTTGTCCTCGGCCAGACGTGCGCTCACATAGTCGTTGAAGGGATGTTTGTTGCGCATGAAATAGCGCGGCCGGCCGCGTTGGGTTAGGCAAAGGACCTGGCCGCTTTTCGCGACGCGCCGGGATTCCATAGCGCGATTCCGGCAGGCAATTTCGATGCATTCCAGACTTTCCAGGGCCACTTCTTCGCTGATGCCTTCGCGTTCGTAAGGCAGATTTAGAAACTCCCGCGCCCGGGCAACCAGATGGAGCGAACCCGCAATGCACAGATGCTCGTCGGGCCGCAGAGCGGCCAGAGTCTGCTCCAGCGCCCGACTAAAGAGGGACTCCTCGCGCACTATCAGATCCCGGGGTGCAGCGGCGCCCAGAGCTTTTGCCTCGAGGGCCTTGGGGTGATCCGAACTGGTTAGCACTACCTCGGTTGCCAGCGGTGCCAGCGCCTGCAGAATACCACCGGCATCGTGACCAGCATTGACCCCCACGACGAATTTCCACGCCGGCGCCAGTGCCTGCAGGTCTTTTACCAGAGCCCTCGCCGCCGCCGGATTATGCGCCCCGTCCAGCAACACCAGGGGCTGCTGTCGGGCCCTTTCAAAACGCCCTGGCCACTGGTGCTCGCGGACCACCCGGGCGGCCAGCCCCTCGGCGAGATCGCCGCCCAACAGAAATGTGGCCCCGGCCAGTGCCAGACGGACGTTGTCCAGATAGGTATGGGAACGGCCGGAGAGGTCGACCGGCGTCCATGGATAGGGCCGCACCGCACCCGCCGCTGCTTCGATGCCGGCTGCGGTGGCGAGGTGCAACGCAATCCCCCGTTCCCGGCTCTGCTGGCGCATGTAATCCAGTACCTCGGGTACCTGCAATCCAGTGCTCAAAAGCGGCCGCCCCGGTCTGGCGATATCCAGCTTGTCGGCGGCAATAGCCAGCGGGGTATCCCCCAGAATATCCACGTGATCCAAATCGATCGAGGTGAGGATCGCCAGGTCTGTGTCCCAGGCGTTGGTCGCATCATAGCGCCCGCCCAGGCCCACCTCAAAGATGCCATACTGCACCCCGGTGCTGGCAAAGAGGTGGGCGGCCAGAGCCGTCAGCGCCTCGAATTTGCTAAAATCCCCACGCCCTTCGGACCCAAAGTCGCGGGTTCTGTCGTATAGTTCTGAAATCCCTTCAGCCCACAGGTCTTTATCCGGCAAATGGCCATTCAGACGAATGCGCTCGCGCAGGGTGTGCAGGTGAGGCGAGGTGTAAAGCCCCACTTGGTGGCCCGCTTCCCCTAACAGGGCAGCCAGCAAACTGGCGACCGTGCCCTTGCCGTTGGTACCGCCCACGATGATCGAGGTATAGTGCTGTTGCGGATTGTCCAGACGCTGCAGCAGGGCCTGCATCCGGGGCAGATAATCCTCCAGCGGCCCGGACGGAGGAGAGCCGCTCTCCCAGTCTGGCAAGGTATCCAGAAAACGTCTGCTGAGGAAATAGTCCATACTCAATACTTCGCGAAATTAAACATACCAGTCTCAAGGCCGGGCCGAGGTCAAGTCGGCGATTTATGGAAGTGGTGGGTAGGTCGGAAACACGCGGGGGTGATTTGCGACGGGGCACGGACTCGGATAAAGTAGTTAGAACGCCTCGTAATCATGAAACGCCAGAGGTCCATTGCCCGTTCGGCCGCCCGCCGCTTGCCCAAGCAGTACCTAATCGGTGCTAGTAGCCCACAAGGAATTTGCAGCCTTCATCATCCGCCGCGGGTGTGCATTTCGCGCCGTGGGTCCGCCTTGAGTTCCTCCACCTGATAGAGAACCTTTCTATCGGGACTAACCAGGCGTTCCTCGGCCCCGCGGTCGTCACGCTCTAACCAGGCACTGCGAATGAGGGCAACCAGATCGTCGCTGGAACCGCCGCCGCGCAGGACCTCTTTAAGATCCATGCCCTCGTGAGCATAGAGACATGGATACCACATCCCGTCCGCCGTAATTCTGCTGCGGTCACAGGTGCGACAAAAAGGCTCGGTGACCGAGGCAATGATACCCACGCGCGTGCCGTCCGGCAGCAGCAGGCACTGCGCCGGCGCCGCACCCTGTGCGCCATCCACCTGCAGCGAACCGTAGTAAGCTTCCAAGCGCGCCAGGATTTCGCTTCTGGAAAACACTTTGCCCATTGCCCAGGAAGTGGCACCGCCCACATCCATGTACTCGATGAAGCGCACCTGGGCCCCAACCTCCTTGCCAAACTCGACCAGGGGAATTAGTTCGTCCTCGTTAAAACCCCGCATCACCACCGTATTGATCTTGAGTTCCTTGAAACCCGCCCCGGCAGCGGCTCTGATGCCGACCAGTACCTTGTGCAGCGCGTCCCTGCGGGTCAATGCGGCAAAGCGATCCGGCTGCAGGGAATCCAGGCTAACGGTAATACGGTGCAAGCCTGCCTGCAAAAGCGGTGTAGCCCAGCGCTCCAGCTGGGTTGCGTTGGTGGTCAGGGCCAGATCCTCCACCTGCGGGTTTTGTGCCAGAAGCCGCACCAGTTCCACCAGATTGTTGCGCAGCAAAGGTTCGCCTCCGGTCAGGCGCACCTTGCGCGTCCCCAGCCGCGTAAAAGCACATGCGAGTTCATCGATTTCTTCAAAACTCAGAATACTCTGCCGCGGCAGCCAGATATAGTCTTTTTCGGGCATGCAGTAGGCACAGCGCAAATCGCAGCGATCGACGACCGAAATCCGCAAGCTGCCCAGGGGACGGCCGAGGACGTCGCGCGGAGGAACTCTCTGTTCGGCAGGTGTCTCGATGCTCATTGCAGTTTACCCATTGCGCTAGCAGGCACAGGCTGCCGGCAAGGTCACTGGCTCCAGTGCGAGGAAGTAGATTTTCTGTTCAAAGTAACTATAAAATATAGGAATTATATCTGCGGGGCAATCCTCCCGGCCCGCCCTTGTTCGAGCGCCCCTACTTCAATAGATTGTTAAAAAGCCATCTGGAAATCCCCGGTGAGTCCACGGCGCCGTTGCAAGCGAGGATTTTGAACAGCCTTCTCAGGCCTCACCGAATCCAGACCACCCGGTAGAACAGGAACCCATGAGCGCGAAAGAAAATCTCCCCATCCAGCAGCTGCTGAACGCCCAGGACTACATCGCCGATCGCGAAATCGCCATGTCGCTGCACCTGGCCCAGGCCCTCGCAAAGCCCCTCCTGGTGGAAGGACCCGCTGGCGTCGGCAAGACCGAAATTGCCAAGGTCATGGCCCGCGCTCTGGACACCGACCTGATCCGGCTGCAGTGCTACGAAGGTCTGGATGCCCACACGGCCCTCTACGAGTGGAATTACCAGCGTCAGCTCCTCCACATCAAACTTGAAGAGGGCGGCAAAAAAACTGTAGAAGAAAAAGAGGCTACCATCTTCGGCAAAGACTTCCTCCTGGACCGCCCCCTGCTGCAGGCCATAACCCACCACCAGTCCCCGGTTCTGCTCATCGACGAGTTGGACCGGGCCGATGAGGAATTCGAAAGCTTTTTGCTGGAAGTGCTTTCCGAGTGGCAGATCACCATTCCCGAAATCGGCACCATCCACGCCACCCATCCCCCCCACGTAATCATCACCAGCAACCGCACCCGCGAACTGTCCGATGCAGTGCGCCGGCGCTGTTTCTACCTGTGGATAGACTATCCGGACTTTGACAAAGAGCTGGCCATCGTGCGCGGCAAAGTGCCCGATATCGACGCCCGTCTGGCTACCCAGATCTGCCGTTTCATGGAACTGGTGCGCCAGCAAAAGCTGGAAAAGATCCCGGGCGTGGCCGAAACCCTGGACTGGGCCAGGGCCCTGGTGGCGCTGCATCAGCAGCACCTGAACCCCGAGTTCATTGAGGAAACTCTGGGCCTCGTCTTCAAGGACTGGACCGACGTGCGGCAGATGAAAGAATCACTGCCCGAATTCATGCAGCGGCTGGGCATCCGCGCCAAGGAGTCATCCCTGGCGCCCGAAGAGATTCGGCAGTCCCATGCCTAGCCTGCCCGGCTTCGAAGACATGGCGCTGCACCGCGAACTCAGCGCCAATTTAACCGGCTTCTGCCGCCTGCTGCGCCAGCAGGGATTGGGTACCGGCCCCGGCGAACAAAGCGATGCCCTGCGGGCCCTGGAACTGGTCGGCCTGGGCGATGCCCCGACCTTTCGCACCGTCCTGCGCACTACCCTGGCCAAGAATCCCGCGGAACGGGAGATCTTCGACCAGTGCTTCGAGCGCTACTGGATGGTCTGGGACCGGGCCCACGAACTCAACCGTCAGTTGCGCGAAAAAGAAGCACGGGCCAGCGCCAGTACAGCGGACAAATCAGGCACTGGCAAGGCGCCCACGGTGACCATCAGCGATTGGTTGAAGAGAAACGAAAACCCCGAGACCGACGCAGAAGCAGCCGGCTACAGCCCCTTCGAGGTCGTCACCCGCAAGGACTTCAAAAGGTTCAACAGCGCCGACCTGCACGAAATCATCCAGCTGATTAGCGCCCTGGGCAAAGCCCTGGCTACCCGCTTCGGCCGCCGCTACCAGCCGAGCCGGCGGCTGGGGCGGCTGGATCTGCGCCGCACCCTGCGGCAGAATCTGCGCCGCGGCGGCGACCTGGTCGATCTGGCGCACCGGCAGCGCCAGCTCAAATATCTGAAGCTGGTGCTGCTGTGCGATGTGAGCAAGTCCATGGATCTCTACAGTCGCTTCCTCATCCAGTTCATCTACGCCTTTCAGAGCGCCTACCGCCGCATCGAAACCTTTGCCTTCAGCACTTCGCTGCACCGCATCACGCAGCTGCTCAAGGAAGACGACCTGGCTCCGGTTCTGGAGGCGCTGTCCCGCGCCGTGCCAAACTGGTCGGGCGGCACCAAGATCGGCGCTTCGCTCAGCGCCTTTCTAGACCAGCACGGCGGCCTGGTGGACCGCCATACCGCAGTGCTGATCATGAGCGATGGCTGGGATACTGGAGAGATCGAATTGCTGCGAGCTAGCATGGATGAAATTCAGCGCCGCGCCCGCTGTCTCATCTGGCTGAACCCGCTCATGGGTAGCCCCACTTACGAGCCCTCCTGCCGCGGCATGCAGGCGGCCCTGCCCTTCGTCGACATTCTGGCCTCGGCCCACAATCTGGACAGCCTGCGCCAGCTGGTGCGCCACCTCGGCAAAATCCAGCGCGCCGACTTCAAGCCCAATAGAAATCAGCGCGGCCAAAAAAAAGTGCCCGCCCCGGTGCTCCAGCCAGAAGAAAAAGTCGACCGCCAGGCCTGGCTGCAACGATTCGGAAAAACCTCATGAAAGATCTGCAGCACATCCTGGATACGATCCAGCAACTCGAAGCGGCGGACGAGTCCTATGTCCTGGCCACAATCGTGCAGATTTCCGGTTCGGCCTACCGCGGACCTGGCACCCGGATGCTGATCACCCGGGACCAGCATACCATTGGCACCATCAGTGGCGGCTGCCTGGAACGCGACGTCCTGGAAAACGCCATCCAGGTGTTTGAAAACGGGGTGCCGCTGATCCTGACCTACGATTCGACATCCGAAGACGATATTCTCTGGGGCACGGGACTTGGGTGCAGCGGCATCGTCCAGGTTCTGCTGGAAAAATTGCCGCAACGGGAAGGGCTCGATTACCCGCGTTTCCTGGCCGCCTGCGCCCGTGGCCAGCAGCCGGGCGTCCTGGCCACGGTCTTTGAGAGGGCGGGAGTCAGCCCCACAGCACCTGCCCAACGCTTGCTGCTACACCGGGATCTCCGCGTCGAAGACGATATAGTGGACAGTGATTTGCGGCGCCAGATTCTGCAGGATGCCCGCCGCGAACTCGAGCAACTGCAAGCGGTAAATACCACCCTGGCCCGAGGTAAAACGCGACGCTACGAAACGACTCAGGGCCACTCCACTGTGCTCCTGGAACCCTTGTTGCCGCCCGTCCCCCTGGTGATTTTTGGCGCTGGCCACGACGCCATTCCGGTAGTGCGCCTGGCCAGCGAGCTGGGCTGGCGCACTACCGTGGTGGACCATCGCCCCGCCTTCGCCCGCGCCGAGCGCCTGCCCGAAGCCGACGCCGTACTCCTGGCGCACCCCCAGGAGGCTTTTGCAACACTGTCTTTCAACGGTCGCAGTGCCGTCCTGGTCATGACGCACAACTACGTGCAGGATCTGCAAGTACTGCAGCACTTACTGACCAGGGAATTCCACTACCTGGGCCTGTTGGGACCGCGCAAACGCGCCCAGCGTCTACTCGACGACCTGAAGAGCCAGGGTATTGAACCCACCGAAGATCAATCAGCGCGACTTTTTACTCCAGTGGGCCTGGATCTCGG
>CAXFTV010000528.1:0-3484 GCA_964005845.1 uncultured bacterium | reverse complement strand
GCCGTCGGGAGCTGGCAAAACCACTATCCTCAACGCCATCGCCGGTCTGACTACACCGCGTGCCGGCGAAATCGCCCTGGATGGCCATACTTTCTTCCGCCGTCAGCGCCCCGGACCCGCTTGCAACCTGCCGGCCCGCCAGCGCCGTGTCGGCTACGTCTTCCAGCACTACGCCCTCTTTCCACACTTGAACGCCCTGGAGAATGTGGCCTATCCCCTCAAACGCGGTTCCGAGCGCCGCCAGCAGGCCCTGGAACTGCTGGACAAAATGGATATCGCTCACCTCGAGACCCGTTACCCATCCGAGTTGTCCGGCGGCCAGCAGCAACGCGTTGCCATTGCCCGTGCCCTGGCTGCAGAGCCCCAGATCCTGCTGCTAGACGAGCCCTTTTCGGCCCTGGATCTGGCCCTGCGGCAGCGCTTCCAGCAGGATTTGCATCAGCTCCAGGCCGAACTCGGACTGGTGGCAATCTACGTAACCCACAGCCTGGACGATGCCTTTGCCGTAGGCCACCGCCTGGCCGTACTGCAACGGGGCCAGATCCGCCAGATCGGTCCGGTCGAAGAAGTTTTCCGCTATCCGGTGGACCAGCAAGTCGCCGAGGTCATGGGCATCCGCAATCTGTTCCGCGCCCGCGTGCTCGCAGCGACGCCAGAGGGTTTGCGACTGGAATGGGAGGGCATCGAACTACAGGCTCCAGGCACACCTGCCCCCCCGGCAAAAGAGGTAACGGTCTATATTCGCCCCGAGGACATCAAAGTGATCTACCCCGACCGGCCCCTGATGAGCGCGGTGGAACACAACCAGGTTCGTGGCCATATCGTGAACCGCTACCGCCATGCCGACTTCCAGACCCTGCGCGTCCGCCTGGACAATGGCCACGAAGTGGAAGTCCGCTTTCCCGGCTATGCCTACGTCCGCCTGGCCCTGGAGCGGGACGACGAAGTCCGCCTGTCGCTGCGCCGGGATAGCCTGGTAGTCCTGCAGCCTCCTGGAGAATAAAATGGACGGTAGCACAACCAGCGACGTCGCCGTAGTAGGAGCTGGAATCTCCGGCCTGGCCACAGCCCATTTCCTCGCCTCCAAAGGCCTGAAATGCCTCCTCATCGAAAAAGGCGACCGCGCCGGGGGCAATATCCGCACGACTCGCACGGGCGGTTTTCTGATCGAACACGGACCTAATAGCATGCAGAACGCGACGCCGCTGCTGACTCAATTGTGTGCCGAATTGGGACTCGAAGAGGCCATCGTATACCCCGGCGCCAATGGCAAAAATCGCTATGTAGTACGCGATCACACCCTCCACGCCCTGCCCACGAGCCCAGCGGCCCTGATCAAGAGCAAGCTGTTTTCGGGGCGCGCCAAAATCCGCCTGCTAAAAGAACCCTTTGTAGCGCCCGCTCCTGCTGACGCCGAGGAGGACCTGGCCGCTTTCACCCGCCGCCGCCTGGGAGAAGAATTTCTCGACTACGCCATCGACCCCTTTGTCGCCGGGGTCTACGCCGGACTTCCAGAGGAATTGAGCGTGCGCAGCGGTTTCCCGCGACTCCATCGCCTTGAACAACGCTATGGCAGCCTCATTAAAGGCGCCATTCTGGGGGCCCGAGAACGCCGGCGTGCACATCCCGGACGGCACATCTCGCTATTCTCCTTTGCCGGCGGCATGCAGACCCTGGTGGACGCCCTCGCCACAGCGCGCCGCCAAGCGCTGCAAACTGGCACCAGAGTGCGCGCCATCCGCAAGCGGGCAGGCGGCTTTGCACTGGAACTGGAGACTCCCACGGAACACCGGCTGCTGCTGGTCCGCACGGTAGTCCTTACCATTCCTGCATACGCTTACGAAGAATTGGAATTCGGCTTCGACTTTGAGCCTGGGTCATCCCTCCGACAGCTTTATTACCCACCGGTCACCCTGGCCTTTTTCGGTTACCGGGAAGCGCCCGGGGGACATCCTCTGGACGGCTTTGGCTTCCTGGTACCACGGCTGGAAAAGCGACAAATTCTGGGGACCGTGTGGAACTCATCTCTCTTTGCCGGACGAACGCCGCAGGGCGGTGTGGCCCTGTCTACCTTTGTGGGCGGCAGCCGTCAGCCCGAAAACGCCGGCTGGTCCGATACCCACCTGAGCGCGGCCGTACAGCGGGATCTGCGCGACTTGCTGGGCATTCGGGAGGAACCGGACGAAGTTCTCATCCAGCGCTGGCCGCGCGCCATACCCCAGTACCGCCCGGGACATCAGCACTTTGTCGATACTCTGGCCGCCTGTGAAAAAAGGCATCCCGGCCTCTACCTGAGCGGCAACTTCCGCAGCGGCATTTCCGTGGGAGATTGCATCGATCAGGCCCACGCCCTGAGCGCACGGGTGGCGGCAGAGCTGAAAAACCAGGAGAATTAGCGTCCCCTATGTGTCCCGACGGCCCACCTCCCAATATCCTCTCAATAAGCCAAAATCGCCCGCAAGACCAAGGGCCGGCTGGTGACCGGCAGGAAAACCCTAACCCTTTTTTGAATTTTCCCGGCGGCATTTTGCAGCCGACCGCCACGTTTAGCAGGGCCGCCTGCGGCAAGACGCTGCCCCTCTCTGACTCTTTCTTCAAAGAGGTTCATTGCTTGCTAGACGAAGGACGAGACAATATATTCCTAGTGCAGGCCCTTGACAGAGAGATCTATATGATTGACTCGCTGACACACTTTACCTTGAGACTTATCCCTCTCCTGGCACTGGGCGCACTGACCGGTTGTAATAGCACCGCATCGCCGCCCAGTTCTTCTGCCAATGAGTCCGCCGAATTCGCCACTGCCGTGGAATTTTACGACATCCGGGTGGAGGATATCACTTCGACTAGTGCGCTGTTGCAATTTTCGACCACTGCACTTACGAGCTGCGAAGCCGAATACGGCCTCAACGCTGAAAAACTGGAAAAAATCGGCACAGATCACGCCATGGAGGGTGGTGCATTTTCCATCGACCACGCCATCTCCCTACCGGATCTCACCCCCAATACAACCTATTTCTACCGGGGGCAGGGCACGACCGAGGCCGGGTGGACCTTCTACTCGTCCATCGGCCAGTTCACCACCCTGACCGCCACGACCCGCCCCCCCCTCGAAAATATAGCACTGCGCCCCCACGGCACGACCGTAATTGCAGTTAGCAGTAACTTCGGCGGTGGAGACAACGACTCTTCCTGGGGGGCATATAATGCCATCGATGGCCAGCTGGGCACGGAGTGGGCTACCAACGGCGACGGGGATAGCGCTTTTATCGAAATCGACTTCGGCCTGGAACGCACCGTAGAACGCTTTGGCTTTCGCAGCCGCAAAATGTTCGACGGCAGTTCCATCATCACTCGCGTCCGTCTCGAGTTTGATCGGGGCATCATCCTGGGCCCCTACGAAACTCCCGATCCAGATCAGACCTATGTCTTTGATTTCAATGAGCCGGTTTCGGCGCGGCGGGTGCGACTCGAAACGCTGGCAAGT
>CAXFTV010000527.1:0-3630 GCA_964005845.1 uncultured bacterium | reverse complement strand
TTTTTTTTTATTTTTTTGTTTTAATTTTAATATTTCCTCATTTGCTCAAACTAGATTTGATCCCCCACGTATTTTGCATATTTCTCAAACCTATAATTCTGGGGGGGTACCAGATAGTCTTTTGGCATTACGAAGCTACTATATCAACAAAGGTTTAGAATTTAATTTAAAAAAAGGCGATGTACTTAATGTCTACCGGGAGAAAGAACTTTTTAAAGGAATGGTAAAACCTATCCGAATGTTCATAGGGACCCTAACTATTTCGCTAGCGCAACCTGGTTCCTCTTTAGGTTTTTTTGAACCGAACTTGACCGCAATTTCTAGGCCCGAAATTCGCTTCAAGCAGCCGATAAAAAATGATATCGTAGTTCCTCGTATCGTTATAGATTCATCGGTATTGTTTGATACAGCTAAAAGTGATTTAAAAAAAACCGCCGAAAACGAATTTGATAAAGTCGCAAATTTTATCTATAATTTTGCACCATCAAAACTTATAATTGAAGGCCATACTGATTCTGATGGCGATGCGAATTTCAACCAGAAACTGTCTTCAGATCGTGCAAGGGTAGTCAAATTATATCTCGAAACTAAATTTGAATATATCAATCCGGATATGTTGGAAGCAAAAGGGTATGGGGAAGAGCGGCCTATTGTTCCAAATGATAGCGAGACCAACAAAACTTTAAATAGGCGAATTGAAGTTATTATTTGGGAATGAAATCGTTGCTGTGGTCTGTTGGTTTTTGGGGCACAATCAAAACATTCTTGTGGAAGGCTTTGGTGCACGAAAACCTCGTTTTGGCCTGATCTTTTGAAATAGGACGGGCTCCCGTTAGATTTGAGATGGATTTTCCGGCAAGAAAACACCTCTCTCATCTCCCAAGAGCCTGTGATGAAAAAAGTATCGTCTCGTCGTCCTTCGGGTAAGAAAAGTTTTGCTTCGCAGAAAAAGGTCGTCTATCGAGTTAAGAATTGGTCGGCCTATGACCAGGCTCTGGTCCAGCGTGGTAGCCTGACCGTGTGGCTGAGTGAAGAGGCGCTTGACAGCTGGGGCTACGCGGGACCGACTCAACGCGGAGCCCAATTCGTGTATGCGGATCTGGCCATCGAAACCGCGTTGACCTTTCGCAAGCTGTTTCGCCTGCCCTTGCGTCAGACCGAGGGGTTTGTCCAGTCGCTGTTGGGTATGATGGCCTTGCCTCTCAACGCGCCGGATCACACCACTCTTTCGCGTCGACAGAAAGGACTGGCGGTGAACTTGCCGGTCCATCCCAGCGACCGCCCCCGCCATCTGATGGTCGATAGCACGGGATTGCAACTGTATGGCGAAGGAGAATGGAAGACCCGCCAACACGGTTGGACCAAGCGACGCACTTGGCGGAAACTGCATCTGGGCATCGATGCGGATACGGGCGAAGTGGTAGCCCAGACCTTGACCCAAGCCGCTACCGATGACGCTTCGCAGGTCAAGTCGATGCTGGTGCAAACGCCCGGTGAGGTCGCCCGGTTGTATGGCGACGGCGCCTATGATCGGTGGAAGTTCCATTATCCGTTGGCCTATCCACCGGAGCAGGACACCTCCATTGAGTCGGTGATTCCTCCGCGTCACGATGCGCAGCTCCGGCAGGCGAAACGACGCTACCGGCATATCGAAGCCCGCAACCAGCGCGTGCAAGCGATTGGACGGAAGGGACGGAAAAGATGGAAACGAGACAGTGGATATCATCGACGATCGCTGGCAGAAACCGGCGTCTTCCGCTTCAAGATCATCTTGGGTCCGAAACTCCAAGCGCGAAGTTGGGAAGGGCAGCAAGTCGAAGCGCGCATCGGATGTAGTATACTCAATCGAATGATTCATCTGGGCAAACTCGAGGCCTATAAGGTCGAGGTGAATTGCTGAGAGCCGGGAACAACGAGGTAACCCTCCGGTAGACGATTCGTGCACCAAAGCCTCAATAGGGCTGAAATCTTAGCCGGGCCCAAACCATCGTTTCGTAACGTTACTACCAGGTAACCCACTTCTTCAGCATCCAAGGCTTGATCACCATCTGGTTCCTCGAAATATTTATCCACCAATACCAGATGAGCCGGTAATTTAGATAGCTGCTTTTCAACTTTGTCCAAGGGTTCCATCCAAACAAGACCCGATTTACTCCGACCTTTTAGTTCCACGTAGGGGCTGCAACCATTGATCATACACCAGGACAATAAAGAAACAAGAAGGATTTTCATGCGCTTTATTCCTCTGGGTTAGGTGGATTGGGCACATCAATAATAATTGTTCCAGGCCCGCCATTATCCTGAATAACCCCAATACCCACCACTGCCCCCAAGATCCCGGCCCCTGCCAACCAGGGCCATAATTTTCTTTTCCTAGGTCGCACGGCCCGAACCTCAAAAACGAGCCCTTGGGATTTCAGGCTGTACAAATTCTTGAGGACATCCCAGACGATTTCTTTATCTTCACCTGGATGAATTCGGGGACCAAAATCTCCGGACAGGTATTTGTCAGATGGACTTGTAAAACTTCTACCCGCATCGGTTGAAACTTGCAAGGTTACATTATAGGTTTCCTCACCCCAAAGGTCGTAGAATACAACTATCTTTTCGTCCTGGACTTCGAACCGCACATTTTCTACGCCTTCTTTTCCTGCACGACTTACACCCGGCAACAACATAAGCAAGCCCAGACTGCAGAAAATCCAAGTATAAAAGGGTTTAAACACGATTTCATCTCCCTCTCTTTAGAGTGGAAGTGTGGGTGATTTAACTAATTGTATGCGGGGAAATATCCCCAGACTCAATCTCAATTATTATTGTGATAGTAACTACATTTCGGATCAGGCGCGGCTATAAGCCGTCGTCTGTTTCCGGCTGGTTTTTGCCCTGTCATCCCATGGTTGCCTCATCAGGGCAAATACGACCGCATGAAGTTAGCAATATGCTCAATGGCCTCGTAGCTTTCGGGGAGTTCGCGGACCTGAAACACATGGACCATGCCCGGCCAGACCTCAAGCTTCACTTCAACTCCATCAGATCGAGCCTTGGCCGCAACGCGGACACTATCGTCACGAAGCATCTCATGCTCACCGACCTGGATCAGGAGAGGCGGGATGCCGGTGTAATTACCAAATACTGGCGAGGCGAGTGGATTGCGGGGATCGGCCTCCCCAAGATAAAGATCCGCAAACACGGGCATGCACTGTGCACTACAGATGGGATCGACTTCTGACCGTATGGAATCGCTGGCCAACGTCAAATCGGTACAGGCCGACATGGGTATACCCGCTGTGGGCAGCGGCAGGCAACGGTCTCGCAGCGCCAGCAGCGTCGCCAGGGTCAGGCCGCCACCGGCCGAATCCCCGGCAATGAACGTTGCCCTAGCGGGCGCCGGTCCATACGGCCCGGATGCCATCATCCATTCGTGGGCGCAAATACAGTCATCAATGGAGGCTGGAAAGCAGTGCTCCGGCGCAAGCCGGTAGTCGGGAAGGAGGACGGCACACTGTGCTGCTGCCGAGATGTGGCCCGCTAGGGAAAGATAGTGTGCACCTGAACCGGACACAAAGCCGCCACCGTGCAGATACAGAAGCCGAAGGTCAGGGTCTGCGCCAGGTGCCACGACCCATT
>CAXFTV010000526.1:0-16980 GCA_964005845.1 uncultured bacterium | reverse complement strand
CAGGCGCGCCGACTGGATCAATAGCCTGCAACACTTCAGTCGGATGGAGCCGGGGCAACGCGGGGTTAAGGCTCTGGGCGAAAACGGCAGGGGGAGAATTGCCAGGACCTGAACGCCCATGCCGGGATCCAACCTAACTTGCACCGTGCGCCCGTGCCTCACTCTTCGACTAACCACTCCCGCAAAGTTTCCCGATCCAGTTCGACACCCAGCCCCGGGCCTTCCGGCACGTGCAGTAACCCCTGCTCGATCCGCGGGCTTGGCACCACAATGTCGGCGGCGTAGCGCAGGGGCCCAAAAGTTTCGCAGGGATAGGGCAAATCGGCCACCGCCACACCCAGGTGAGCCGCCGCGGCCGTACCCAGTCCCATCTCGGCCTGACTACCCAGAATGCAGGGAATATCGAGCGCTCTGGCGAGGGCAAAAATCTGACTCGCCGCCAGCAGCCCCCCGGCCTCGACCACGTAGACATTAAAAACATCGGCGGCCTCCTCGCGGGCCACCCGGTAGGCATCTCCCAGGCTCTGCACGCTCTCGTCGGCCATGATTGGCACCGGTGAGCGCTGGCGCAGCATGCGCATGCCAGCGGTATTGTCGCGTCCAAGGGGCTGCTCGATCCAGGCAATCTTGGCCTCTGCCGCCAGTGCTCCAATGGCGTTGACCGCTTCGGGCACGCTGCGCCAGCTCATATTGGCATCCAGCCGCAGCGGTAACTCTCCGCCCACCGCCTGCGCCACTGCCCGCACCGCCGCCACATCCTCTTCCAGCGCGCGCCCCACCTTCAGCTTGATCGCTTTGAAACCGGCGGCGACCGCGTTCGCCGCATCGGCTGCCATCTCCTCGGGGGCTTTCTGGTAGATGCCCCAGGCAAGGGGCACCGCTTCGCGCGCCCGACCACCCAGAAACTGGTACACCGGCACACCGTAGTAACGCCCGGCCAGATCGAGTAATGCCATCTCGAAAGCCGCCCGCAAATAAGGGGCACTCAACTCTCCCTTCAAGGCATTGTCGATGGCCGCCAGCACTTGCGGTAGCGCCAGCGGGTCCATCCCTTCGATTTGCGGCCCCAGCAAGCGACGAGCGGCGTGGCAAAGTGAAAAACCAATCCGCGGGTAGGTGATCGAAATTTCACCCAACCCCTCGTAGCCATCGTCGGTTTCGAGCCGCACGATGCCAAATTCAGAGGCACTGACCGAATGCGTGCCCGTACCGGCGCGCACCTGTTCTTTGCGCGGTGCGCGAATGGCAAATACTTCCGTCTGGACGATTTTCATAATTTCTTCTCGCAGGCAATTCCTGATTGCTGAAAAATAAATGGATTGGGCAAACGCTAATCGCGCTTCGAAAGTAGGGCATTATCCAGGCTGGCGTCAAGCTTGAGAAGGGTTATAATTTGCCCTATATTCGGGTTGGTATTCGGCAGAACACTTTTAAGTTCCATTCCCCGGTATCCTTTTTGCAAACCGCGCCAGAACCCGGATTCGGCGGAATGGGTCTTCTCAAATGAAGGGAAAGACCTATGGCCAAATGGGCCAATTTTCTCGCCCAGCACAACGAGCGCTTCCTGGAAGAATTGCTGGACTTTCTGCGCCTTCCCAGCATCTCATCTCTATCCGAAAATGCCACCGATGTACAGCGCGCCGCCGAGTGGGTTGCCCATCGGCTGCAGGCCGCCGGCATCGAGGAGGTAGCCATTCTGCCGACTGCGGGACACCCGGTAGTCTACGGCGAATGGCTGCACGCCGCCGACAAACCGACCATCTTGATTTACGGTCACTTCGACACCCAGCCCGTCGATCCGGTCGACCTGTGGACTAGCCCACCCTTCGAACCACAGGTGCGCCAGGGCCGGGTGTACGCCCGTGGCGCCAACGATGACAAGGGCAATATGATCCTGCCGATCCTCGCGGCCGAAGCATTGCTCAAAACCGAGGGCACTCTGCCCGTCAATCTGAAGTTTTTCTTTGAAGGCGAGGAAGAAATAGGCAGTCCCAATCTCCCCCCTTTCATCGAAACCCACCGCCAGCAACTGGCATGCGATCTGATTATCTGCGCCGACGGCACTACCTGGAGAGAAGACCAGCCCGCCCTCCTCACTGGTTTTAGAGGGCTCTGTGCAATGCAGATAGACATCCAGGGGCCGCGCATGGATCTGCACTCCGGTATCTACGGGGGGACCGTCCAGAACCCCATCCATGCACTGGTGCAACTGCTGGATTCGCTGCGCAGTCCGGAGGGCAAAATCCTCGTCGAAGGCTTTTACGACCAGGTTCGGCCGCCGACGCAGGAAGACCGAGAGGGCTTTGCCGCCATTCCCTTTGACGAGGCCGAATACAGAGAGTCCCTGGGCGTCGACACTCTCTTCGGCGAGACAGGATATACCACCTACGAACGCGCCTGGGTCCGCCCCACACTCGAAGCAAATGGCATCTGGGGCGGTTTTCAGGACGAGGGGGTCAAAACAGTGCTGCCGCAAAGAGCCCATGCCAAGATCACCTGCCGCCTGGTCCCCGACCAAACTCCGGACAAAATAGTCGCCCTAATAAGCGACCACATTGCAAAACGCGAGCCTCCCGGCATTTCCACCACAATCCACGCCGAACCTTCTGGCGCCCTGCCCTATCTCATTCCGCCCAACCATCCCGGCAACCGGGCTGCCCACACTGTGCTCAGCGAATTATATGGCCGCGAACCCTACTATACCCGGCTCGGTGGCAGCCTGCCCATCTGCACCCTTTTCCTGCAGCAGTTAGGCACTTACACGGTAAACTTCGCCTTTGCCCTGGAAGACGAGAACATGCATTCCCCCGATGAATTCTTCCGCCTCAGCAGCTTTACCCGCGGCCAGCATGCTTACTGTAAATTGCTGCAACAACTGAGCCATCAGGAAGGACTGCAGCTCCCTAGAGGCACTTGCTAAAAATTCCCCTGGAACTAAAGGCGCGCTCAGGGCCCATGGTAGAAGGCAGATTGAAAGGGATAACTCCAGCGCTTCGCGACAACTCTCAAAGTTTGAGAGGGGGAAGACTCCCCGGACATCGTTAAGGACCGGCGTCCCGCCCCCACGTAAACGGGCCACCGCTTTTACCACTCCCACAGGAATCCACTTTGGGGCGTCACGTTCCCGAAAATTTAGTGGCAAATGCCCCACCTGGCACTCGATTAAAGATCCAGAAAATTATCGTACCCAGCGCCGTCAATGCAGCGGACAAAAAGAAAAAGCTGCTGTACCCTAGAGACGGAACCAGGTATCCCCCCACCAGTGAGATAGTCGAAAAGCTCAGCCCCGAGGCCATACTTGTAGCACCTGACATCATTGACCTCCAGCGCGTTCCTATCATCTCCTGCTGATAGACCGCGAAGGCCGCAAAACGGATGGTGGTCAAAGCACTGATGCCAACAAAAGCCAATCCGGCCATACCCCAATGAGATAGGGCTACCAGGGGAATAAAACAGAAAATTGTGCCCAACGATCCCCATAACACGAGACGCGCGTGCCCCAAACGCGCTGCTAATACCGGAGTGGCAAGTGCGGCGATGCCCCCAAAAAGTTGCCCGGTAGCTGTCAGAGTGCCTATCAGACCTGTACTCACTGCTAAACTCTCGTCCAGGTACACATTGAAAAAAGTCTGAATCCCTGCAAACCCGGCGGTCTGGAACAGGGTGACTAGGGCAATAAATACAATCGCCCCCCAAGGGGCGGAAGCCGAATCTCCCGATACTAGCTTTGCCTGCTGTGGTTCGGCACTTTCCTCATTTTCCTGCTGTGGTTTGACACCCACCTCATTCGTTTTTAAAAGCGCCCATACGGCAGGAGTCAGCAGGGCTCCAGCAACAAATAGAGTATAGCGGTATGGCTCGGGGCCATCCGCGGGAATGGCGAGAATAGATGAAAAAAAACCGGGTAGAAACCCCCCTGCCAGGCTACCGGCAAAACCGGCCAGGGGCCACAGCGCAGCCTGCACTGCGAAAACATGGGTGCGTTCCTGAGCACTGGTAGCCCCCATTAAAAAGGGACTTGCATTTACCATGTACATGGCAAAACCCATGGCTCTGGGCAGACGCGTCAGCAGTAAGTACTCTGCCTGCCAGGAGGATGATACAAATTCGGCCAGAGGCAGCGAGATATTTCCCACAACGATCAGAACCATGCCGGCAGTCATCATCCACCGCGTTCCAAGGCGACGGCCCAATGCACCGGCCGGCAGACTGAACGCGGCAAAACTTATAGCTCCGGTTGCGCTGATTATGCCGATGAACTCCAGACCGTAACCCAGGCGCAATAGGTAGAGATTGAGCAGCACCCCATAGATGCCACCCGCAGTAGTAAAACCGATCAGCGCGCCACTGACCAGGTAAAGCCGCACATTGCGGTTAAAGAGCCGCAATGTGCGCAAGTAGTTGCCTATCACCTCACCGTCCTTTTCGCATTGGCATGATGCTGCAAACTAAAAAACCTCTTTCCCAGGCGCAAAACCCCGCCACCCAAACTCTATACTAAAACTCCCACTTGGGAGTCCCCGAGCAAAGATTGCCATAGGGGCCAACCAGCCCGCTACCCGATCAACTGAAGGCCAAATATAGCCAAGCTGCTATTCTCCTGCTCAAACATCAATTCCAAGATAAATTCCCCATGCTTTAAGCTAAGGTGTATTGCCGCACTCCAGTTCTGTATATATTTTTTGCAACAAGTTTTCTTTTGCTAGCGCTTTACCAAAGGTTGGCCATGGACAAAATAGATATCCCATCGCTGAGCGGCGTTTTTGCGGCTCCCTGGTCTATAAAAAAACTGCTGGGACTTCTGGCAATTTTCGGTCCTGCCGCCATTGTCGCATCGGTTGCGATTGGCGCGGGCGAAACCATTGTCGTCGTGCGCGCCGGAGCCTGGGCAGGTTATGGCTTGCTGTGGCTAGTATTGCTCAGTTGCCTTGTCAAGGGAATATTCGTCACCTACATGCTCGGCCGCTATACCGCCGTCAGTGGAGAGTACATCGGCCACCGGCTGGTGCATTTGCCGGGTCCACGCGGCTGGCTATTAATCCTGCTGGTGTGTTTCGAAATGGCAATAGCACCGCTGGCCTGGGTACCTATCGCCAAACCATGCGGCGACCTGTTTCACTTTTTTCTGCAGGGGGTATTGCCAATTTCCATCTCGGAAACCACCTGGGAGAACATATTCACCACCTGCTTCATCGCCCTGGCGCTTGCCCTGGGTTTGCGGCTTTCGTTTGAAAAACTAGAAAAGCAGCAAATTCTGATCTGCACTATCCTCGTGATCGGCACCATCATCGGCACCCTGATGGTGCGCCCCGATTTTTTGCAGACCTTGATCGGCATTTTCAACTTTGGCCATTTGCCCGATTTTCCCGACTGGGCGCCTAAAGATACAGTTAAGCATCCACTCCTGACCATGGCGACGACCTTTGGCTACGTTGGTGGTTCGGTCATGAGCTATATCGTTTATGCCAACTGGGTCGGGCTACACGGCTGGGGACTTACCGGGCATAAAAAAATAGCCGAGATACGCGAGCATGCCTTCGCTCGCGATAGCATCGACTATCTGCCCGACGACCCCGAGCAGGTGAGTCGCCTGAAGAAACTTTTGACACCGCTCCGTTGGGACGTCGGCCTGGGTGCCATCGTGCTCTTCATCGTAACCGGAGCTTTCATGTTGTCCGGCGCCTCTGTTCTTTACCCTCTCCAGACTCGATTTGAAGGTTGGAGTCTGCTCACCAACCAGGCGCACGTCTGGAGCAATATCCACGAATCACTGGTCTGGGTCTACTACATCTGCATCATCGCCGCCCTCTGGGGCACACTGCAGGCTTTGCCCGAAATCTACGCCCGTGTCACCCAGGAATTCTTTCAGGCCGTCTGGCCCAAACGCGAATGGAATTACGATAAAATTCGGCGCCGTATTTGCCTCTATATTTTCTGCGTTGCACTGGTAATCGTCTGGCTCAATATCCCTTTCAACATACTCATACAAATAGCCGGTTTTATCCTGGCCAACCTCTCCATCGCCATCATCATGCTGGCCGCACTTTATCTGAATTTCAAGCTTCCTGCCCCCTACCGCACCCGTTTGCCCATGCTGATCGGCGCCATCCTCTCGACCGGTGTTCTCATCATCTTTGCATCGATCAGTGGGTGGGGCCTGGCGGGAAAATTATTCGGCAGTGGTTAGGGGTCTCCGTTCAATTTGTCTAATTTATTCAATTCCTTGTGCAACCAGAGCAATCCGGAAGTCTCGCTCTCTTCAGCCGGTACAAACTTGAAGCCCAGTTGCCTCCTGCTCTTTTCACCCTGCCCCATCCAGACGAGATTGGCCCTTTCTTCAAACACCTGCCCATCAATTTCAAATTCCAGTTCAAAGGGAATTTCACCCTCCATTTCAAAACAAATCCCGCCCTCCGACAAATTGACCCCACTGGCTTCCAGCAAACCAAAATCGCCGATAAACTTTATCTCGGCCTGAAGTTTTCTCCGCAGCGGGCGGCTAGAGCCAGAGGTCTCCGCCAGGCTCTCAGCCCCATTTTCCTTCTCCAGCACAGCAAGCCGGGTTCGCAGTTTTTCCAGCTCTTCAATAAGCTGTGTCTTGGTCTTTTTGCTATCCTGCATCCTTTCCTCTCCCCTTTTCAATAACCCTTGTGTTTGTCGATCACACCCAGCAATGGATCGCCGGCCAGCCACCGGCCCAGATTTTCGGCAAAAAATTCTACTATCCGGTCCAGCCTATGAGGTGAGCCTCCGGCTGTGTGGGGGGTGATAATTACGTTTTCCATGTGCCAGAGGGAATGCTCCTGCGGCAAGGGCTCTCGCGGCGTAACATCCAGCCCCGCGCCACCGATCATCCCTTGCTCCAGGGCATCGATCAGGGCATCCTCTAAAACGATTTTCCCCCGGGTCACGTTGATTAGCAAGGCATGCTCTCGCATCCTTTGGAAGGCTTTGCGATCGAACATGCCCTCCGTCTCCCGCGTCAGCGGAGCGCAGATGGCCACCACATCAACCTCGGCGAGCAGGTCGTAAAAACGGTCCATTGACCAGCAGGATTCAACGCATTCGGGCACTTCCACCTCCTCTGGGTCGACTGCCAGTACTCGCATCCCGAATCCACGAGCTCGCAAAGCCAGATCGCGTCCGGTTCCCCCCAAGCCCACAATACCCATTTTTCGCCCAGCCAGCTCCCAGGAAGCATTGCGGATGGGCCAGCGCTGATCCCAATCGGGCTTCCTTAGCGCCCAGGCAATGCCTCGAGTAAGGCCGAGCAAAAGAGCCATGGCATGGTCGGCCAAATGAGATCCAACCGTCCCCTTGGCACTTACCAGGATCACCTCGCTATCCACCAATTCGGGAAAGAGTAAACCGTCTACCCCGGCTGCCGCAGACTGGACCCAGCGCAGGCACCGGGCCCGCTGGAAAAGATCCCCGTCAAATTCCCCGAATAACACCACCGCTTCCTCCACTGCCTCCAGTAGTTCCTCCGAGGCAGTGGGCCGGACCAGCTCAACCTGCTCGGCGACTGACTGGATCTGTTCCACGTGTCGCTCTTCCAGTGATAAATTCAGCAGTACTTTCATAACTGTCTCAACCTCTCTTCGCCCTCACCCCGGGGAATGTACCCCGGGGCTTAAACGGATGGTATATATCTACTCATTCGTTGGATAACCCGGAGAAAAAATCGAAGCACAAATCCTCGCTCTACTGCCTCTCTCTCCCCGGGGGGACCCGATCCGATAGCACGCTGGGACGCTCCCGGACAGACACATGGAATTTCTCTGCCCGGCCCTGCAAAGTTTTTGCCAAGCGGCGGCTGAAATCAGGTCTGGCACTTGTCGCAAGTAGCTCCTGGGTGGAGCATTTTGTGTCTATGATAGGGATGCTCACAATGAAAGCTGAGGTATTGTAATTGGGCCGAGGTATAATGTCAAGCATAAATCTCCCCTCCCACCCAACTGCAATACCACTTTAATTCCCCTGACCTAACCCATTCCCCTGCACGTAAGCTCAAAAGCCCGCAAAAGAATGCCCCGGTCTTCTACCAGATCCGGCGGGAAATGGCGGTCGATGACAAATAGGCCTTCTTCAGAGCTCTCCAGGTAGTTTACTATAGCCTGGATGTGAAAGTCCGCCTTTGCGGTGCGCAGGGCGGTACTGGTCAGTCGCCGGCGAATATCACGCCGCAGGTAATGCTCCAACAAAACGGGAAACTGCTGCAGCATTTCTTCCATAGTGAATAAAATCCTCAGCTCTTCAAAAAAGGGCATTGCCCCGACCATCTCCTCCGACCATTCGTTTAGTTTTATTCTCCAACTCGAATCCATGCATTTACCTCGATCATGTCGGCGATGCGTTTTTCCTAAATCTACTATACAGATCCTCCTGAGTCGATGTAGTTTTTTCATCCCTGAATTGGAATTGAAAAATCCCGATATACTTTCACCTTATTTTTCATTAGCTTTATAGGAAGGAGATACGGCAATGAATAGCCATAAAGAATTGAAGATTATCGAAAAAATCCCACTCTTTCAAGGCTTGTCGCTCAACCAGGTCCGCCAGTTGCTTAACTCCGGGCAGATGGTAAACTATCAGAAGGGTAAAATCCTGTGTAAAGAGGGAGATAAGAGTACGGATATGCTTATCTTACTGGCCGGAGAACTTGTTGTCAGGAGGAAAAATAAAGAATTGACCAGCGTAACGCCGGTGGAGACCGTAGGAGAGATGGGCTTGCTTACCGGGCTTCCCCGTTCTGCCCAGGTTGAAGTCACCAAGGATGCTACACTGATACTGATCAACAAAATGAAATTCGATGTACTTCTAAAGAGGGACGCTACGGTGGCAGCAAAAATTTACCGCAATATGCTCATCACGCTTTGCGGCAGGTTGCAGGAAGCCAATGACCGCTTAGATCAAAGCAGCAAGGATGAAGATAAAAAAATAGTAAGGTCAATGATTTGACGAAATACAGTCAGCCCCTCAGGCGGCGACCCGTCCCTCTCCTGGGATTCCCGGATGTGGATGGCAAATTGCGCATACAGCCCGTCCGGCTTTGCCCCACCACGCATCCTCGCCGCAACAAGGACAGTTTTCCCCCACTGGACTCGACAGATCTTCGCCTGGAATAACTCTGACCGCTTTTGCCACGTCCTGCTCGGGTAGCGCTTTTCCCCTGATTTTAGCCCAAGTAGCCAAATCTTCTGCCTTGCTACGAGAAATTCTCCCTTCCCGGTAGGCAACTTCCACGCCACCCAGGACCGCACTCAAGTCATCCCAATCCTGACCCGCGCAGATATCGCGTTCAAACTGGCTCACTTTTTCTTCGTTTTGATGCGCGTTCCAGCAGACCCCTCTTGCCATTTTTTTTTTCATTTCGACCATATCCTCGAACTCCTTTAAGCGGCCGTTTTACCCCTCCCTAGAGCCTTCTGGAATCCCGTCGGACAAACCATGCATTTTCAGGCAGCTCTAAGGCACCTGGGATGTCGGCATGGTTGTTAAAAATTGGCAAAGGGCTGGGCCCGGGATAGACACAGCCCTTTGCCGGGGGGGAGAGCTTGTTTTCAGGGCGAGGCCAATGCCTTTTCCTCGGATACGTCGGCTGCGCTGGTGACTCCATCCTTGGGTGTAGCGATCATATTGAGAGCCATGCGTAAGCGGTCTTCTATTTTTCCTGCGACCTCGAGATGATCGCGCAGGAAAACCCTCGCGTTCTCCCGTCCCTGGCCAAGGCGTTCACCGTCGTATGAAAACCAGGTGCCGCTCTTTTCTATGATCTCGTTGTCGATACCCAGATCCAGCAAATCGCCTTCACGAGAAATCCCGACGTCTTCGCCGCGGAACATGATGTCGAATTCGGCCTCCCGGAAAGGGGGTGCGGTTTTGTTCTTGACGACCTTGATCCGGGTGCGGCGACCGATGACTTCGTCGCCGTCTTTGATTGAACCAATGCTGCGGATATCCAGGCGCACTGAGGCGTAGAAGCAAAGTGCGCGCCCTCCCGTAGTCGTTTCGGGATTGCCGAACATAACGCCGATTTTCATGCGCAGCTGGTTGATAAAAAGCACGGTGGTGCCAGACTTCTGAGCTGAACCGGTGATCTTGCGCAGGGCCTGAGACATGAGTCGGGCCTGCAACCCCATGTGCGAATCACCCATCTCTCCCTCGAGTTCAGCCCTGGGAACCAGCGCAGCAACCGAATCGACCACGATGAGATCGATTGCACCACTGCGCACCAGGGTATCGGTAATTTCGAGGGCCTCTTCTCCCGAATCGGGTTGGGCCACCAGAAGATTATCTATATCTACGCCGAGTTTGCGGGCAAAATTGACGTCCAGAGCGTGTTCTGCATCGACGAAGGCGGCCACTCCTCCACGCTTTTGCGCTTCGGCGACCATGTGCAGGGCGCACATAGTTTTGCCCGCGGCCTCGGGGCCAAAGAGTTCGACGATGCGTCCCCGCGGTACCCCGCCAATACCCAGTGCCGCGTCCAGGGACAGAGAACCGGTGGGTATCACATCGACGTCTACGACCTGGGACTCACCCAGGCGCATAATAGAACCTTTGCCAAACTGTTTTTCGATCTGGGCGAGGGCCAGATCTACGGCCTTGTCTTTGTCGTTGGCGGCACTGCCGTTGCTGCTATCTTTGAGCTTGGACGAAGCCATGTTTTCCTCCTGGAATCCCTTTCTCTTCCATCCCGAAATGGCGGAAAAGCGGTATGGTTGACGGGGAGGCAAATCGGCGAGCACCAAGACCTTTTGCCATTCCCTATGCACGCTGTGCTATACGCGACAACTGAACAAAAAAATAGTATATTTATGTGCAGGTGTCAAGCGTTTTTTGCCCTTTTGAGCAGTATTTTCCAATCTCTTCTAAAAACTATATCAAAACTTGTACCCGCCGCACCGGAGCAACTTCTAAAAATACTTATTATACTGATTTATATGAGCTTATAGAAAAATAAATATGCGAAGAGAACTAAGTCGCGAAGAAGGGCATACAGAAGGAGAAACACTTTTGTGAAAGAAGGCCTACAGAGTGGGAAAAACTGGCAGGCTTAAAGAGCGGAGACCTAACTTTCGCCCAGGGCCAGATCGCGGGCGGCCTCAAGGCCGCCTACGCCTATGACCTCCATGCCTTCGGGCCGCTTCCACCCCTTGAGGTTGGAACTGGCCACCAGGCAGCGCTCAAAACCCAGATTGCGCGCCTCGGCAACCCGCCGCTCGACCTGATTGACCGGCCGGATCTCGCCACCCAACCCCACCTCGCCAATAGCCACGGTCTTAAAATCCAGGGGCCGGTTGACAAAGCTGGAGATAATCGCCAGCGCTACCCCCAGATCTACCGAGGGTTCAACGAGGCGGATGCCGCCCACGACATTGATGAAGATATCCTCCGAGGACAGGTCGTAGCCACCCCGCTTTTCCAACACCGCGATAATTATCGACAGACGTTTGGCGTCAATTCCCGTAGCCACCCGCTGGGGATAACCGAAGCTGGATCGGCTCACCAGAGCCTGAATCTCGACCAGCAACGGCCGGGTACCTTCCATGCTGCACACAATGGCCGAACCCGAGACTCCTTCCGCCCGCTCTGAGAGCAGAATTTCGGAGGGTTGCAGCACCTCGACCAGACCGCGGTCCCGCATTTCAAAAAGGCCGATTTCGTTGGTGGAGCCAAAGCGGTTCTTGGCCGCTCTCAAGATGCGAAAGTGGTGGTGCCGCTCGCCCTCGAGGTAGAGCACCGTATCGACCAGATGCTCGAGAACGCGTGGACCAGCTACGGTGCCCTCCTTGGTGACGTGGCCAACCAGAAAGACCGGCACGCCGCTTTCCTTGGCAAAGTAGACCAGGCGGGCAGCGCATTCGCGCACCTGTGTTACACTGCCGGGAGCGCTTTCGAGTTCGGCCATGTAAATGGTCTGGATCGAATCCACCACAACTGCTGCGGGTCCGCTCTGACGCAACTGATCCAGAATGGCGGCCAAACTGGTTTCGCCCAGGACCAGCAATTCCTCGCAAAGGGCGCCGATTCGACTGGCACGCAGATGTATCTGAGCACTTGACTCTTCGGCTGAGACGTAGATGATCTGCAAACCTTCCATGGCCAGTTGGCCGGCCATCTGCAGCAGTAGAGTGGATTTGCCAATACCCGGATCACCACCGACCAGCACCACTGAACCGGACATGATGCCATCGCCCAGAACTCGATCGAATTCTGAAATGCCAGTGCCGAGGCGCTCCTGGTCCTGACCGGCAACCTCTGTAATCGGCTGCAACCGGGCCGGTGCCGCATGCTGGGTTGTCGTACGGCGGGCATCCACCACTTGAGGCATTTCCTCAACGCAGGTATTCCACTCACCGCAAGCGGTGCAACGTCCAAACCAGCGAGACGATGCATTGCCGCAATTCTGGCATACGTACTGGGAACGAGGTTTTTTAGCCATGGCGCTCTCCCCGTTTGCGGCTTATCAGAACCCGGGGAATATCGTTCAGATCGGGATGTACCTCGACGTCTCCGAAGTAGCCCGACTGCCGCAACAAAGCATCCACATCCTCGGCCTGGGCGGCATCGCCAACCTCGAGAATAAGGACTCCTTCGGGGACCAGAAAATCAGCGGCCTGGGCGGCGATGCGGGCATAGTAAACCAGCCCGTCCTCTCCCCCATCCAGCGCCAGGTGCGGTTCGTGGTCGCGCACTTCGGGTTCGAGTGCGGCAATCCGACTGCTGTGGACGTATGGAGGGTTGCTGAGAATGGCGTCGAAGCGGCTAATCGCCCCTCTTCCAAAGGGCTCGAATAGATCGCCGCACAAACAATGTAGCCTATCCCCCACCTGGTTTTTCAAGGCATTCTTCCAGGTCATTTTCAGGGCCTCTGCCGAGATATCTACGCTGGCGACGCGGGCACGGGCATGTTCGTGGGCCACGCATACGCCGATGCACCCAGCACCACATCCCAGGTCCATAATCCACGGCGCACTCATATCCTTTAGATGGTGCAGTGCCAAGGCCACCAGGATCTCGGTCTCCGGCCGCGGAATCAGCACCGCACTGGAAACCGCAAAGACCAGGTCTCTGAACCCGGCTTCGCCGGTAATATATTGCAGGGGGAGCCGCTGCAGGCGCTTTTTCACGTGCTCGCGGTAGCGATCCACCTCGAACTCTTCCAGCACCCGCTCAAATTGCAGGTAGAGATCGAGCCGGCGCAGCTCGAGGACATCGGCGAGCAACAGTTCGGCCTGTAAACGCGGACTCTCTATATCCTTTGAAGCAAAAAAACGGCTCGTCTCTTCGAGAATCTCGAGCAGCTTCCAGACCCCCCGATTCATCGGTGTTTAAGCGTCGCTCGCAACGCTGCCCTCGAGCGATGCCTCCTGTGCCGCCAGAATCAACTGCTGGACTAACTCGCTGATATCACCGTCGAGAATTTCCTCCAGGCGATAGAGGGAAAGGCCGATGCGGTGATCGGTGACGCGTCCCTGGGGGAAATTATAGGTGCGGATTTTTGCGGAGCGATCGCCCGAACCTATTTGCTCCCGCCGCGCGGCCGAAATTTTGGCATTTTCCTCCGCCCGTTTGACATCGAGCAAACGCGCCCGCAGCACCTTGAGTGCCTTATTCTTATTCTTGAGCTGGGACTTCTCGTCCTGGCAGGAGACCACGGTCCCGGTGGGAGTATGGGTGATGCGCACGGCCGAATCCGTGGTATTTACGCTCTGTCCGCCCGGTCCACTTGAGCGATAAACATCGATCTGCAGATCTTCGGGGTTTATCGCTATGTCGACGTCTTCTGCCTCGGGTAGCACGGCTACTGATGCCGCAGAGGTATGAATCCGGCCGCTAGCTTCGGTTTTGGGCACCCGCTGCACCCGGTGCACGCCGCTTTCAAACTTTAGCCTGCTGAAGACATCTTTGCCGGTTATCATAAACACTGCTTCCTTAAATCCGCCGGCTGGATTCAAACTGGAAGACAGAGATTCCGTTTTCCAGGCGTTGCGCTCGGCAAAGCGGGTATAGAGACGGTATAGATCGGCCGCGAAAAGCCCCGCCTCATCCCCCCCTGTTCCGGCCCTGATTTCAACGATGGCATTGCGGCTGTCGTTGGGATCTTTGGGAATCAATAACAGCTTCAGTTGTTCACTCAGGCGTTCGTTTTCGCTTTTCAGCTCTTCCAGTTCCACCTGGGCGAGTTCCACCAAATCGGGATCGCTGCCGTCCTGGATTATTTCCTCCGCTTCTTCCAAGCGCTCCCAGACCTGGCGGTACTGATCTCCGACTTCGACGGTCTCGCGCAAGTCTCCCAACTCCTGGGCGAGCTTCTGGTAGCGCCCCGGATTCTGTACTACCTGGGGATCGGCCAGTTCCCGACTAACTTCCTCGTAGCGCTCCTGGTATTCTTGCAGTTTGTCTAACACAAAAAAACTCCCAGTGGCAAAATGGACCTCAGGGCAACAGCGAATATTCCACCTCGGCTGACTCGCCAAGGGCATGGCGCAGGGCTACCAGGGCAACTTCCAGCTGGTCGTCCTCGGGCTCTCTAGTGGTTATGCGCTGCAACCAGAGGCCAGGTGTAATCAGAATGCGGGTGAGCGGATGATTGCGCTTCTTGCCAGAAAATTTAAGCAATTCGTAACTTATACCGGAAATCAGCGGTAGAAAGCACAGGTGCGTGGCAAAGCGCTCCAGCAAAGTCTGCACATCCCCGAATATCATTACAAATGCGCTGTCGGCGATTGCAAAGACAAAGATGGAAAGCAACACGACGATGAGCAGAAAACTGGTGCCGCAGCGCGGATGCAAGCGCCCAAAATCCCGGGCGTTCTCGACCGTTAGCTCGTCCCCGGCTTCAAGAGTGAAAATACTTTTATGTTCGGCGCCATGGTATTGAAAAACCCGCTGGATATCCCGCCAGTGGCTGATGCCCCACAAATAGAGTAGAAAGAGGGTCATGCGCACCCCACCGGCAGCTAGATTAAAGCGCAGGGCATCCCGCTGGGCGCCGGTAAATTCCGCAATGTAGAGCGGCAAAAAGAAAAATATCCCGATCCCCAGACCCAGCGACGCAGCCAGAGTGAGCCCCAATGCCAGTCTGTTCTTCCAGGCCGATTTATCCGCGCTGGAAGAATCGAGCGCAGCATCTTTGCCTTCCCCGCTGGCCTGCATAGCCATGTCGGCAGAAAAGTTGAGCGCCTGCATGCCAATGATCATCATCTCGAAAAATGAAATCGCACCGCGCAACACAGGTATATCGAGCAAGCTGAAACGCTTCGTCCAGGCGACGTAATCTTCTTCCCGGACGACGATCTCGCGATCTTCTCTGCGCACTGCGGTTACGATCTTGTCGGGAACCCGCATCATCACCCCCTCAATAACGGCCTGACCGCCTACTGGGAGGTCTTCTGTCAGCTGATTTTTTTGCACGAAACTGCTTTTTCCCTCTTTGTCCGTACATGAAAAAAGGCGATAGCCCCAACCACTTGACTGGTTTGGTTCTACCACCTTCAAAAAAAAGTAGCCGCGCTAAGCTTCGACGGACTCCTCGGCCTGCTCGGGAGCACCCTCGGCATCTTTGATATTATAGCGCCTGTTGAACTGCTCAATCCTGCCGCCACGATCCAGGAGCCGCTGGGCCTTACCGGTAAAAAAAGGATGGCACTTGGAGCAAATATCCACGTGCATTGAAGCGATAGTTGCACGAGTTACAACCACATTGCCGCAGGCGCAGGAAATGGTTGATTCTATATACTCGGGATGAATATCTTCTTTCAAGATCGGACCTCTCTTAATTGCATATGTTTACAATATTTGGAAGAATAAAATAAACCGACATGTTGGAAAATGCAAGCCTCAGTCGTTCATAGCCTTGAGAAACTCCTCGTTCGACTTGGTGCCCTGCATCCGCTCGAGCAAGAACTCCATGCCTTCACTGACTCCCATCTGGTTGAGAATGCGCCGCAAAATCCACGACCGACTCAACTCGAATTCCGAGAGCAGCAACTCTTCTTTGCGCGTGCTGGTTGCGGTTACATCGACGGCCGGGAAAACGCGGCGGTTACTGAGTTTGCGATCTAGTTTAACCTCCATATTACCGGTGCCCTTAAACTCCTCGAAGATGACCTCGTCCATGCGGCTGCCAGTCTCAACCAACGCCGTCGCCATGATGGTCAAGCTACCGCCTTCCTCTACATTGCGGGCGGCGCCAAAAAACTTTTTGGGCCATTGCAAGGCAGTCGAATCTACCCCGCCCGTGAGGATGCGCCCGCTGTGCGGCGTCACCGTATTGTAGGCGCGCGCCAGCCGGGTGATACTATCCAGCAAGATAATGACATCGCGCTTGTGCTCCACCAGCCGTCGGGCCTTTTCAATAACCATTTCCGCAACCTGGACGTGGCGGGTCGCGGGTTCGTCAAAGGTAGAGCTAACTACCTCGCCGTCCACCGAGCGCAGCATATCGGTAACCTCTTCTGGACGTTCGTCGATGAGCAGGACGATGAGTATGACCTCGGGATGACTGGTGGTGATAGCATTGGCAATTTTCTGCAGGATCATGGTTTTGCCGGTAAATGGAGCGGCCACGATCAGACCCCGTTGTCCTTTGCCGATCGGCGAGAGCAAATTGAGAATACGCGTAGTCATATCGCCGGCATTGAATTCCAGATTCAGGCGCTCTTCGGGATACAGGGGCGTTAAATTCTCAAAGATGGTTTTGTTCTTGGTGACCTCTGGATCCTCAAAATTGATTGCTTCGACCCGCAGCAAGGCAAAGTATTTTTCGTCGTTCTTGGGTGGCCGTATCTGCCCCGAAATGGTATCTCCCGTCCGCAGACTAAACCTCTTGATTTGGGAATGGGATACGTAGATATCATCGGGACCCGGCAGGTAATTATAGCTGGGAGAACGCAAAAAACCGAACCCTTCATCCAGAACCTCCAGAACGCCCTGAGCAAAAATCAGCCCGCTCCGCTCGGTCTGATTTTT
>CAXFTV010000525.1:0-3772 GCA_964005845.1 uncultured bacterium | reverse complement strand
TGGCGAGCGATCCCCACCCCCTGACATACCCCGACGCCATGTTTGCCTAGGCCGGGCTGACGCAGCCGCTTGGATTGGGGCAATGCAGGTGATATGCGGCTTTTATTTGCCGCTCGACAGGGCGTCGCGGCAGTGTCGGGAGCGCCGCTCGCCCGCGGTGCCGCGGGAAGGTGCGCCGATCGGGATGCGGGCGCAAATGGAAAATTATCTGTGGCAATGCCGCTTCAAAGCCGGCGTTGCCCGCGGCGGGGTGGCATCGCCATATACCGGGAGAATCATCGATGAAGAAAGAACTGCTCCATGCGGTCGACCATCTGTTGACCTACGGCTACTGCGTGCTGGAGGACCGCCTGCCCGAAGCCGTGGCCCGGTCCATGGCGGCGGATTTTCTCGAACTCCACGCCGACCCCCAGTACGATCACTGCAAGCACGTAGAGCCCGGCTATGAAACCCTTTTCGGCATGATGAATTACGACGACCGGGTGTGGGATTGCGCTTTTCATCCCGATACCGTGGCCATCGGCCGCCACATGCTGGGTGAGAGGTGCCGCGTCGTCGAGGCCTGTAGCAAGCCGAACTGGCCCGGGGCCAAGGGGCAGTGGCCCCTGCACGTCGACTCGGTCGGCGAGTTCGCTCAGGTGCCCGACGTGCCCTGGATGATCAATAGCATCTGGATGCTGTCCGACTTTAGCGTCGAGAACGGGGCTACCAGGATCGTACCGATGAGTCACCGGTCGCGCCTCAAGGCCCCCCCGGCCGATTTGCAAGCGGACGATCCAATGGTCGCCACCGTCACCGGGCGCGCCGGGAGCGTGATGCTGTGGCACGGCGGTCTCTTCCACGGGGCCGGCCCGAATACCGGTGCGGACATCCGCGTCGGCCTCAACATCGCCTTCTACCCGCGCTGGATGAACAACTGGATCGAAGGCGGGCACCAGCCGCTGTGGCCCGAAACCTACGAGCGCATTCCGCCGGAGTTCCGCTCGTTGTGCGTCGGCAAGGTCGGCAAGGTCCGGGAGGAAAAGTACGAGGTCTAGAAGCCTTCTCAGGGTCGCGCCATCTGCGCCTAGGGAACGAACTCGTGCATGTCGTCGATCCACTTGAATCCCGGGCCGGCGAGCTTGTTTGCGCCCCCCATGACAAAAATCCGCTCGCCGACGGTGGCGGCGTCCAGCCAGGCCTTCCTCTCCGGCATGGGTGTCTCGCGGGTCCAGCTGTCCCTTTCTATATCGTATATTTCGGTGGTATCGGTGTAGTGATCAATGGGGTCGTCGCCCTCGTTGTAGTGCCCCCCGCAGGTGAAAATTCTGTTGTCCTTCATCAGGGTTATACCCATCGATTCCCTGCCCGTGAACATGGGGGCCAGGGGCTCCCATGTGCCCACATCCGGATCCAGTACGTGGGCGTCGGCCAGGTAGGATTCGGCCTGGCGATGGCCGCCAAAGACGTAGATCCTGCCACCGGTGGCAATGGCGTTGGGACCCTGGAGCGCGTAGGGAAAGGAGGGAGCGGAGTCCCATTCGCCGCTTTGCGGATCGTAGACGTCCACCGCGTCTAGCAGACGCCCGTCGGTCATGGTATTGCCGCCGATGATGTAGATTTTGCCCTTGCAGGCCGCCAGGGTCACGCCTGCCCGGGGGCCGCTGGGCGCTGGCGCCAGCACCGACCAGGTCTGCGTTTTCAGATCGAGGGCCTCCAGGGCGTCGCGCGGCGTGAAGTGGAAGTCATTGCCGCTGCGCTTTTTTTCCTCGGGAGTGCGGATGGTCTTGCCGCAGCCCACGTAGATCTTGGCATCCAGCAGGGCGGCGCCTATCCAGCCGCGCGCTGTAGGTATGGGCGGTCCCGCGCTCCAGGTATCCCCTTCGACGTCGTAAATTTCTACCACATCCAGGGTCAAATCATCGGCGCCCGAGATAGCGTAGATCTTGCCGTCTACGGCGATGGACTGCAAATCGTGCCGCGGTGTCGGCATGGACGTTCTTTTGATCCATTTTCCCATTCCTTCGTTCTCCTCGGGCCATTTTATTCCGTGGCTATTAAATGAGTGGATTGAGCGCCGGAAACAACCTCGATGGAGGCTGATTCGGCATTGGCGTCGATATAGAATATACCAGCAGATTTGCGATCGAGAAATGATTTTCCGTTCGGATTGGCAGGCTCGAGCCAATTTTGTCCGGTCTCTTGCGCAAATCGACGGATGGGCGCGAAGTCCCTATATTTTAGTTTGCACCCGCATATGCAGTTCCTTGGAAAATATTACATGCGGAGCCGATCGATTCAAGAGGAGAAAGATCTTATGGGCGGGGCGCTTTTTCGCACGGGGGTAAAGCTATGAGGGAGCGGCTGGGTAGACTGGTGGACGCAAATGGGTTCCAGTACGGAATCCTGGTGGTCATCGTGCTGGCGGCGCTTTTGGTAGGCCTGGAAACATCGCGGTCTCTGGTGGCGCGGCATGGTCCATTGCTGCACATGCTCGACAACCTGGTCCTGTGGATATTCGTGCTCGAGGCGGTGCTCAAGATGGCGCGCCACGGCCGCCGCTGGTACCGCTACTTCGGCGATACCTGGAATATCTTCGACTTCCTGATCGTGGTCGTCTGTTTTTTGCCGATCGGCGGCCAGTACGCGGCGGTGCTGCGGTTGGCGCGGGTCCTGCGGGCGCTGCGGCTGGTGACGGCCTTGCCGAAGCTGCAGTTGCTGGTCAGCTCGCTGCTCAAATCGATTCCCTCGCTGGCCTATGTGGGTTTGCTGCTGGGCGTGCTGTTCTACGTGTATGCGGTAATGGGCGTCTTTTTGTTTCGCGGCAACGACCCGGTCCACTTCCAGGATCTGTCGACGTCGCTACTGACCCTTTTTCGCGTCGTGACCTTAGAGGATTGGACGGATGTAATGTACATCCAGATGTACGGCAGCGATGCCTATCCGGGCTATGCCGACTACGCGCAGGCCCATTTGCGCGAGGGCTCCTGGGGTTCGCCGCTGCTGGGGGCCGCCTATTTCGTGTCCTTTGTGCTGCTGGGTACTATGATCATGCTGAATCTGTTCATCGGCGTCATCATCAACTCGATGGACGAGGCCCAGGCCGAGCGGGAGGCCGAGGAACGGCGCAAACACATTGAGGAGGACGGCCAGATCAGCGTCGGCGACGAAATTCGCTTGCTCGAGCAGGAAGTGGAAAAGCTAGCGCGGCATTTGGGGGATGTGCGGCGGCGGGCCGATGGGGAAGCGCGGCATCAATCAACTCTGGGCTGAGAAGTCGTCATTTTAAGGTTTGACGATGAATTTTTCGATGCCTGCTTCATCGATCTCGACGCCCAGACCTGGCCGTGCAGGCAGCGCAAAGCCGCCATCGGCATAGCGCCAGGCCGAGTCGGAGGCCGGTCCCAGCTTGTCGGCAAGTCCGCCCTGGAATTCCTGCAGGTACGCCGGCGAGGCCAGGGCGGCGCACTGCAGAGTCGCCGCCTGAAACAGGGAGACGCCGGTGCCCATATGCGGCGTCACCGGGATGCCGGCCGCCGTCGCCATGTCAAGCTGGGCGACGAAGTCGGAGATGCCAGTGCGGCCGATATCGGGTTGATATACATCCAGGGCGCGGGGTTGGCAGAGCCAGTCTCCTACCTGATAGCGGGTCCTGAAATGTTCGCCCAGGGCGATCGGCGCACCTGGTTGCGCCACCAGTTCACGGTGTCCCCCGAGGTCTTCCGGCTGCAGGGGGCATTCAAAAAAGCGGACGCCGCGGCGGCCGTATTCTCTCTTGCCTGTGCGGGCATCT
>CAXFTV010000524.1:0-2775 GCA_964005845.1 uncultured bacterium | reverse complement strand
GGGGGTAAAGCCATATTTTTCCAGCAGGGCGTCGTTGGGCGCCGATTCCCCAAAGCAGTCGCGCAACCCCACGCGCTTCATCAGCGTCGGCCGCCTTTCTCCCAGGACCTCGGCCACGGCTCCACCCAACCCACCAATGATGGTGTTATCCTCAGCCGTCAGCACGCGTCCGGTGCGGGCGGCGGCTTCCACAATTGCACTCTCGTCCAGAGGTTTCAGCGTGGGCAAGTGCAATACGTGAGTGGAAACGCCCTTTGCCGCCAGCAGTTGGGCCGCTTCCATAACCCGCACCGTCTGCACCCCGGTAGATATGATGGTCACATCTTCGCCCGGGCGCGCGAGCACCGCCTTGCCGATCTCGAAGCGGTAATCGGCGTCAAAAATCAGCGGGTGGGGATCGCGGGTAAAACGCACGTACACCGGCCCCTCGTAGCGGTTTGCTGCCAGCATGGCCAGACGTGCTTCTATCCCGTCGGCGGGAGCCAGCACCACCATGTTGGGCATGGACCGCATCACCGAAATATCCGCTACTTCCTGGTGGGTCTTACCGGTCAATCCGGTGAGCAAACCGGTGTAGGCACCGCCGATCTTGACGTTCAGGTTGGGCTGTGCCACCACCACTCGCAACTGGTCCAGGTCGCGGTTGACCAGAAAACAGGCAAAGCTGCTCAGCCAGGGCACCAGGCCGCAAGCGGCCATACCAGCGGCCACCCCCATCATGTTCTGCTCGGCAATGCCCATCTGCAAAAAGCGCTCGGGCCGTTGCTCTGCAACCTTGTCCGCCTTGGTAGAATTGGCCAGGTCTCCGTCCAGGACGTAGACCCTTTCGTCCTCGTCTATCAGTTCGATCAGAGTATCGCCGAAGACCTCTCTCTGAGCCACCTCTCGTCGCGCGATTTGCAGCATTAGAGCATTGCCTCCTGCGCGTCCAGTTCGGCAAAAGCGACGCGCAAATCCTCTGCGGTAAATGGTTTGGTGTGCCAGTTAAAATCGTTTTCCATATAAGAGATTCCCTTGCCCTTCGTGGTGCGGGCAATGATGATAGTAGGCCGTCCCGCAATGGCTTTTGCCTGCGCACAGGCAGCCAGAATCTGGGTTATATCGTGGCCGTCGACCTCCAGAGTTTCCCAGCCGAAGGCCCGCCACCGTCCACTCGGATCCTCCTGGGGCGGCTGGCGCTCAAGCGAGTCGTAACCGGCCTCAGTAGCCCAGCCGTACTGCTGCAGGCCGTTCCAGTCAAGGATGGCCGTCAGCTTGTCCAGGCCATAGCGCTGCGCCACGAAAGCGGCTTCCCAGATCTGGCCCTCTTGCGAATCCCCGTCCCCGAGCATAACCCAGGTGTGGTAGTCCCGACCTTTGAGACGGGCTGCCAGAGCCATGCCGATCCCCGGGGAGAGTCCCTGGCCGAGGGATCCGCTAGACATGTCCAAACCGGGCAGCACGGCCATGTCGGGATGTCCCTGCAGGCGCGAGTCCAGGGCGTCAAAGGTGCGCAACTCTTCCAGGGGAAAATAACCGCGCAGCGCCAGGGCGGCGTACAGCCCGATCGAACAGTGCCCCTTGGAAAGGATGAAGCGGTCCCTATTCGGGTCGCGCGGTTTCGTCGGGTCTATATTCAAAACCTCGAAATAGAGCGCGATGAGCATCTCGGCCGCAGACAGCGGCCCCCCCAGATGACCGGCGCCGGCATAGTTCACCGAATCGATTACCAGGCGGCGCAACTGGACGGCGAGTTTTTTTAGTTCGCGCAAGCGGTTTTCTGTGAGTACGGCCATTGAAATTTCTCTCCTTTTAGCGATTTCATGTTATAAATTAGGTCACTGGTATCGCCCTGACAAACCCGAATCCCATTTGAGCATGAGCTTGGCCAGGTCGTTTCAAAAATTTCAAGCAAAACTCAGATTGCCCTTGCGAAATAGCAAAAAATGCCTCAGAGTATGAGACACTACAGGGTGTTGCGATGCATTAAAGATTTACGCGGGTACCCCGTCCCGGTCCTTGAATTAACAGCGCTTCAACAACTGGCCGACCACTTCTTGCCTGCAGCAGTGTTTTACGCCGGGAATTGGCAACACCCGCATGCCCGTCTGCCAGTTCTATGCCTCATTGGACAGCAAACATCTAAAATGGAAATCTAAATTATGAAAGCTATAGTTGTAGACGCCGCAAGCGAGAACTACTCCCTCAACTGGGAAGAAGTCCCCGACCCCGCATACGGCGCGGACGAAGTCCTGGTGGACATTCACGCCACCGCTGTGAACCGGGCTGACCTGTTGCAGCGCACCGGCAACTATCCACCCCCCCCGGGCGCGCCGCCCTACATGGGCCTGGAAATGGCCGGCACCATCGCTGCAGTCGGAGCCAATGCGGGGAAATGGCAGGTCGGAGACCGGGTCTGTGCACTCCTGGGCGGCGGCGGTTATGCCGAGCAGGTCGCGGTGCCCCATCAACTTCTGGTGCGGCTCCCGGCCGCGTGGGATTTCAACGCGGGGGCAGCCGTGATCGAAGTGTTCTACACCGCCTTTGCGAATATGTTCATGGAGGCCGGATTGCAGCCTGACGAGACGGTGCTGATACACGCCGGTGCCAGCGGCGTGGGCACCGCCGCCATCCAGCTGGGGCGCGAAGCCGGCTGCCGCGTGCTGGTCACGGCCGGCACCCAAGCCAAGCTGGACCGCTGCCTGGAATTGGGTGCCGAGTTCGGCGTCAACTACAAGGACCGAGATTTCGCCGCTGCCATTATGGAATACACCGACGGGGTGGACGTCATTCTGG
>CAXFTV010000523.1:0-5379 GCA_964005845.1 uncultured bacterium | reverse complement strand
CTGGGCTGGATGAACTACTGGACCTCGATCACGGCTGCACCCAGTTATTTTGCCACGACTGAGAACCAGTGGGAGGAGACCTTCTTTGAATATCTGCCCTGGCACGTGTTCGCCGACACCTCCACCCGGGTTATCGACCCGTTCTGGTTCGGCTTGCCCGAAGGTGGGGCCATTCCCTGGGATGGATGGATCGCAGCCATCGGCCAGTGGCTTGGGGTTTCCCTGGGAATGGTGGTATTCGGCCTGTGTTTGATCGTCCTCTTCCAGAAGCAGTGGGTGGAAAATGAAAAGCTGACCTTTCCCCTGGCCCAGATGCCTCTGGATCTTACCCGTGGCATCGATGCGGCTAGACGGGTGCCCGATATATTCCGCACATCTGCATTCTGGGTCGGTTTCGCCGTGGTCTTCTTGGCCATCCTCTACAATATCGGCACCTACTTCGCAACCGGTCTGCCACCCCTCGAGCTGTTCTGGGAATCCTACGATTTGCGTTTCAGCGAAGATATTGTTTTTTCCATCCGGGTGCTGCCGCTGGTGCTGGCTCTGACCTATCTGTGCCCGGTGGATATCCTGGGCAGCCTGATCGTCTTCCACTGGCTGGCGGTACTCAAAAGGGCGCTGATGACGCGCATGGGTTTTGCGTTGGATGGTTTCGGAGCAGGTGCAGGCGCCGGTTCTGCCGAACCCTTGAAAATTATTTTTATGGAAAGCTACGGCGCCCTGATCTTCATCGGGGTGTGGTCCGTCTGGCTGGCCCGGCGCCACCTGCGTCAGGTTTGGCAGCAGGTGCACAGCGGTCGGGGTGATTGCGGCGAAGTGCGGCGCTACCGGGTGGCCGTGGCCGGGCTGGTGCTTTCGGGTGCCTGGGTAGTGGGCTGGGGCGTGGGGCTGGGTATGAGCCTCCCCCTGGCCGTTGCCTCCTTCACTCTTATGGTGATGAGCTACTTCGTCACCGCCAAGCTGGTGGCGGCAACCGGTTTCGCCTACCTGCTGCCCAACAAAACGCAGGTAAAGGGCAATTCCTTTATCATCGATCTGATCGGCTCAGTCCACCTGTCGCCGCGCTCCCTGGTGGCCTACAAGGTCTTTACCAGCAACGCCTTCTTCGGCACCTTCCGCATCCCGGCCTGGCCTGCCCTGCCGCACTGCCTGCGGCTGTTCTCCCTTAGCCAGCCGGGTCGTCTGACCACGGCCATCCTGGCGGCCTTCCTGGTGGGCTTTCTGGTAGCTGCACTGGCGACCATTGTGCTGGCCTACGATGGCGGCGGTCACCTCTTCCTGGGCGGTAAGGCCAACTGGGTCTTTGATGATACAGTTCACTTGATGAACAACCCGGTGCAACCAGCCCTGAGCAAGTGGGGGGTTTGGCTCTTCGGTTTTGCCGAGGCCGCTATCATTGCGGTGCTGCGCGGTTATTTCCACTGGTTTCCCCTCCACCCCATCGGCCTGGCCTTCCAGAATACCTTCGGAGTCCGCCTCTACTGGTTCAGCCTGTTCATCGTCTGGGTCGTCAAGTTGACCTTGCTGCGCTACGGCGGGGTCAAAGCTTTCCGCAAGGGCAAGCCCTTCTTCTACGGCCTGGCTATCGGCTACGTGGTCGGAGTGATTCTGTCCAATATGGTCGACCTGATCTGGTTCCCTGCTAAAGGGCATCACGTGCACGGGTGGTAAGTGAGTGCCCCGGACGAAAATTACGGCGCGGAAAATCCGCGCATCACGGCGCGCGCCGTGGTGCTGGGAGCGCTCACCATCATTGCCACTTTCTTTTACATCGTCTATGTCGGCCAGGGCATGCGGGTGGGCAGTTATGTGCACTCGCAGTTCCCCATGGCGGTATTCATGCCCTTCGTCCTGTGGCTTTGCCTCAATATTGGACTGGTGCGCTTGTGGCCGCGCGCCGCGCTGAGCCAGGGCGAGTTGCTGACCATCTTCTCCATGCTCTGGATCGTCGGCACAATTCCGCAGCTTGGATGGATCCACTACTGGACAGTGACACTGGCCGAGCCCCTGCACTTCGCCACCACCGAAAACCAGTGGGCCGAGCTTTTCTTCGACCTGATGCCCTGGCACGTCTTTCCCGAGTCGTCGACGCGGGTAATCGACACCTTCTGGTTAGGGGTGGCCGCGGGGCAGCCCACCCCCTGGGACGGCTGGATCCTGCCGCTATTGCAGTGGCTTGGAGTGTCGCTGGGTATGGTGAGCTTCGGTTTTTGCCTGCTGGTATTGTTCCGGCGCCAGTGGGCTGAGGCCGAAAAGCTGACCTTCCCCCTGGCCCAGATGCCGCTCGATCTGACCCAGGGCTTCGACGGCAGGAGTGGCGTGCCCGAGGTCTTTCGTTCACGGCCTTTCTGGATCGGCTTTGCCGCGGTTTTCCTTCCCATTCTCTACAATATCATAACCTATTTCGCTCAGGGGCTGCCGCCACTCGAGCTTTACTGGAAATTCTACGAGGTCCCCCTGGGGCAGGATTTTCCCATCCTCTACTTCCGGGTTATGCCGCTGGTACTTGCGGTAACCTACCTGTGCCCAGTGGACATTTTGGGCAGCCTGGTATTCTTCCACCTGCTGGCCGTGCTCAAAACAGGGGGCATGCGGCAGATTGGTTTCAGCGTGGGCCAGTCCGGGCAGCAGATAGGAGCGCGGGAAATCCTCTTCATGGAAAGCTATGGCGCCCTGGTCTTCATCGGGGTTTGGTCTATCTGGCTGGCCCGGCGCCACCTGCGCCAGGTGTGGCACCAGGTGTGGTCCGGGGGTGGGGACGGCCGCGAGGTGAGGCTGTATCGCCTGGCCCTGGCCGGTCTGGTGCTCTCGGCCGCCTGGGTGGTCGGCTGGGGCGTGGGATTGGGCATGAGCCCGCTGTTGGCCCTAGGGGCCTTTGCCCTGATGTCGCTGACCTATTTCGTCACCATCAAGCTGATAGCGGCCACTGGCTTTGCTTACCTTCTGCCCAACAAACCGCATATCAAGGGGGAGTCCTTCATCGTCGATCTGATCGGCACCAACAACCTGTCGGCGCGCTCCCTGATCGCCTTCAAAATTTTTACCAGCAATGCCTTCTTCGGTACTTTTCGCATTCCGGCATGGCCGGCCATGGCCCACCACCTGCGCATCTTCTCGCTGGAGCGGCAGCCGCGCTGGGTGACGGCCGCAGTCTTTATCGCTTTTCCCATCGGTTTCCTGGCCGTGGCGGGGGCCACCCTCGACCTGTACTACCAGCAGGGGGGCGCGGTGTTCGCCCGCGGCTCCTCAGATCTCTTTCCCGATATGGCGCGCAAACTCAGCGAGCCCACCCGATTCGATCCGGGCAAGTGGGGGGTGTGGCTGGTGGGCTGGTTCGAGGCGGGGCTGATCGCCTTTTTACGCGGGCGCTTCCACTGGTTTTCCCTGCACCCGATCGGCCTAGCTTTTCAGTATACCTTCGGCACCTGGATCTACTGGTTCAATCTCTTCCTGGTGTGGGTTGTCAAACTATTGCTGCTGCGCTATGGCGGCGTGCGGCTCTATCGCGCCGGCAAGCCTTTCTTCTACGGCCTGGCAATTGGCTATGTAATAGGGGTGACGCTATCGGTGGCAGTGGATTTGGTGTGGTTTCCGGAGCAGGGACACCGCATGCACTCGTGGTAGGAGAATCCCCGGGTTTTTTGTTGACAGGTTATTAGGGCCCTTGAATATTATAAGGACGACGTTGAACTCAGCCGCTTAGCAAGGTTAAGCCCCAGGGTTGTTCCAAACTCGTCGACTGTGACCAAAGCGGTTTTGTACCCCCACGGACCTGTAGGAAAGGCAAACCACCTTGCCCGCGAACTGGTCGTGGGCAAGGTGGTTTGCCGGAGTCGGGAAAAGCGAAGTCGTCCACTAGCTCTTGCACCCTGCATCGATCCGTTCATGGACGATATGCAACCAGCGTCCAACCAACACCGAAAGGCACCTGATGAAACTGAATATCTCCATCAGCTTGTGGAACTACATCCACTACTTCCCCCTGAGAAAGGGAGGCACCAGCTTTTCCTTCGACCAGGGTCTGGACAGTCTGGCAAAGGTCGTTGAAGAAGTGGCGGCGGCCGGCTACGGAGTCGAGTTGTGGCCCAAATGGTCCGGCTGGGAGTGGACTTCGCCGGCCAGGGAGGCCATGGTTGCTCAACAGTTCGACCTCTATGCCCCTGAAAACCGGGAGCAGCTGGCACAGATACTGCGCGGGGTGCGCTCGAGTTGGCACACCGGCGGCGACGACACCATCGAGGGCTATCAGTGCAGAATCGACACCCTTGCCCACGTGGGCAGCAAGGTGCTGGTAGTGCATGCCTCCAGCCTTTTCCTCGACGGCCCGGAGCCCAATTTCGACTTCGCCGGCCGGGTGCTGGACTACGCCCGTGAAAAAGGTGTACAGATCGCCCTGGAAAATGCTTCCGAAGGGGAGCAAGAGCAAGATCGGATGCTGTGGAACCTTTCTATTTTGCAACGGGCTTTGAGGCGCTTCGACGATCTCAAAATTTGTCTCGATACTACCCATGTGCAAAAGTTCAAACGCTTTCCCCTCAGGGAGTACATCGATACCTTGAAGGAGCGGATTTGCCATCTGCACATCAGCGATGCCCTGGGCGATGAGGTTGGAATCGGCCGTCTGCACACCGTGCCGGGCACGGGCAAGATACCTGGAGAGGATTGGCGCTACCTGCTCGAGGTCCTGGAACAAATCGGCTTTCAGGGCGATGCGGTGCTCGAAATAAAACCCCTCACTCCCATACGCATCGCCGACCAGACGGCGGAATTCTTCGCTCATATCAACCAGTTTCCCGGGGGATGAAAAGCGTCCGGCTTTGCGCGCAGTGGGGTAATAGGTGCACCAGGCCGCCGGTACACCAGGGTCCTTGAGCGGCGAGTTGCAGATTTGGGATAGGGGCCGCGGCGCACCGGAATGCCGATTCCAGCCTCCCCGTCTTGGCCCTTCCTGGGGGTGAGGTGGTTTTCTCGCTGCCCCCTCTCATCTCGTCCCCGTACCAGGTATTGCCTTTTTCGCTGTTGCTGAGGTTCAAAGGTTCTCAGTGGCCGCGAAAAAAAGGCTTCACCGAGGTTGAATATACGCCGTTCCCGATACTCCGTAATCGACGAAATACCTGGCCTGTACGAACCTCCGGGCCGCTCGCCGCTTTCGCGCTCTACTTATTCTTGGCGCCCGCCAGTCCTTCATCTTCAAAGGCTCGAGGTTGCTGCTCGACGTGGATGCCTCCATCCCCCAGTCCATTCGCACTGAGGTCATAAATTTTGCCGAGTGCGAGACTGAGGTCATAAATTTTGCCGAGTGCGAGGTGGCACTGCCCTGTCAGATCAGTCCGGGGGGGCTGGAAGGTTTTAGCTTTGAGCGTTCGAGCCGCATTCTGG
>CAXFTV010000522.1:0-4504 GCA_964005845.1 uncultured bacterium | reverse complement strand
TTCGGCATCAGTCACAATTTACTGGTTTTTCCCGCCCTGTTCCTGGCACTGGTGTGTGGATTCGGCGTCATGCAGATTCGCTACTGGGTCCGGCGGCGCTTTCCCAAAGCGGGAGAGTGCTGGAGTTCGGTCCTAATCGTATCGCTATTAATTGCGGATCTGGGAGGAGCCAGCTTCGGGCTAAATTATTTTGCCGCCTCAGGCACCCCGCCTAACCAGTTGCCCGAGGTCAGGGCGTGGAAAGCTTTAGAGGGCAAATCAAGAGGCGACGGGACCTTCGACCGGCTCTTTACCTATAACCCCGACCACACCTTTTACCTCTACCCAGTTTTGATGAACAAACCGGTGGCCAACGTCATTGAACTGCGCCAGCGCAATCGCGAATACCAGATGTACCTGAATTTCTTGAAGCAACAATTGCACGCGCCGCAAAACGGCTTTTCGCCAGCGCAATTCCTGGCGTTGCTGAATGTCGGATTTATAGACGTTCCCTCCAAGGCTTTCTTTTATAGTCCGTCGGATGTGGTGGAGGGAGCCAGGCAGGCCTATAGAGCCAGTCTTGAACTCTTTGATGGAGATCCGGCGCTGCGACGGGTTTTTCAGCGCGACGAAGGGCGCGACGACTGGCGTTTTGCTCGTCGTTCCTCATCCCCTGAAGCCTTGAAAAGAATAGCACCGGAAGATCCCGGATTGGCCCAGGTCATCTATGCTAGCGAAAGGGTCCTACCGGCCTTCTGGCCCGAACGGGTGGTGGCAGTAGTGGGAAATACAATGAAAGGGGAGGCGTTTTTTGAAGACCTTATCCAGATAACCGACTTTGCACCCGAAAAAGTCGGTTTCTTGCTGATTGATGGGGCTGGACAATTGAGCGAAAGTGAAAAAGCAGTGTTGACCGGTTGGCATGACATCGACAAGGGCAGCAAGGGTATGGGGGACGTCTCTGCCCTCGACAGGGCGGAAATCCGCACTTTCTACAAGAATGAGGAATTTGTGCCGCCGCCGCTGCAACTGCAACAGGTGGGGAAAGAAGGACTGGAAGTTGCTTTAGAAGCTGTGGCCGAAGATCGCTATGTATTTATTTCGCAGCAGTATTTTAAGTCCTGGCGGGCCTTTGCCGCCGATGGCCGCATGTTGCCAGTGCGCAAGGCGGGTGCGGGCTTGACGGCGGTTTTTGTCCCAGGGGGGGTTGAAAAAATCACCTTGAAATACGAGACCCCATGGTATGAAAAAGGGGCGCGTTTTTTTTCCCTGCTAGGCCTATGTGTGTTTTTGCTAGTACTGGTCTGGGCAGTTTTAAAAGAGAATAAATTGAGCATATCGTCGGGGCACTCCCCCGTTGCCGATTCGGGACAAAGTTGGCGATGAAGAGCAAATACACAAGTATGTTGCTCGATCCGAGCAAAGGTATTTTGTTGATCTTTATCCTGGCAGTTGGGCTTGGCCTGCGGCTCGTTTTTGCGCGCTTCTACCTGGTGGGAGGGGATATGGTGAATTCATACTACCTTCCGGTGCTCACCCTGTTCGGCGCTAGCGAAGGCGAATTCCAGGGTTGGGACGAGTGGCATGTACGCCTTGGGGTAATTCTACCCCTTGCTCTTTCCCACTGGGTGACCCCTCGGGCCGATATGGCGGTGCCCCTGGCAGCTCTCCCCTTTAGTCTCCTCCAGATCCTCATGGTGTACCTCCTGGGGCGCCTTTTGTGGAACGAGTACATTGCTCGTCTCGCCGCATTTTTTGAGGCTATTTACCCGGTTTCTGTAATCTTCGGGGCCAAGATGCTTCCCGATACGCCCATGGCCTGCAGTGTGACAGCTGCAATACTATGCTATTTTTACGCTTTGCGGCAGCGTCGTTTGCTCTTCTTTTTTCTGGCCGGCCTGTGTTTGGGGTTGGGTTATACCGCCAAGATTACGGCTTTGTTTATTTTGTTCATCCTCGCCGGGCTTTTCTGGATCCACCGCAGGGAAATATCTCCGAAGGCCATTTGGCTTACCGGAATTGGGTCCCTGGTGGCGCTGGTTGGCGAAACACTGATTCTCTCTTTGCTAAATGGCGGGTGGCATTTTCGCCCCCTGAGTTTGTTGGATACGAGTGGTCAGTTTGCCGGAAAGGGTGCTTATATAATTCAGTGGTATAGATATTTCCCCGGTTTTTTCGCCGGCATGCTCTGGCCGCTGAATCCGGGATTCGTATACCACGGCATGTTCGGATTGGCGGCCCTCTTTGGGTTGTTAATTCTTATCAGGAAATTCGGCTTAAGTTCGGAATTGGCAGCCCTAGCCTGGTGGTGGCTGGGTTTGCTGCTGCTGATAAACTTTGCCTGTCTCGGGTATGCCCGTCCCATTGTCTACAGTCTGCAAATGCGGTATTTGATGTTTATGACTCCCGCTGCGTGCCTGTTAGTCGCGCTGGCACTGAACGAACTGCCTTCCTTTTGGCGGCGAGGGGTGGTTTTTTGTTTGCTGTTGTTTTCCCTCGCCTGTTGCTACACTCTTTACAGTACCTGGAAACCACAGGATGCAGGCTACCGCAATCTCTACAATCAGGTCGAAAAATTAAGCGATTCATCCGCCACAATATATTTTCACGACAGGCTTTCCCGGCAGTATACCAGACTGGTAGTTGGCGGCGAGAGACGATATGTCCTGGTAAAAGAGAGTGAACAGTTCCAGCGGGCACGTCCCGGAGACCTGGCATCCCTAATTACTGGCGGTTATATAAGGGAAGGCAGTCTTCCCGACGGCTATAGAGAAGAGCTGGGAAGCGACTCCTGGAAGAAAATTGATGACTGGCGTTCGGAGCAAAGCCCGGTGCATACAATATTCATGGCGCTCGAAATTCCAATAAAAAAGGGGTTTTACAGGCAGATCGAGATCTACCAGCGGCAGTAGCGTGCCTTTTCGGTTGCAAAATATATCGCAGTATCCCAGAAGGGGAGTTTGAGATCTTATAATGGAAGAATTCAATAAGAAATACAAGCGCGCACTGGTCACGGGGGGGGCGGGTTTCATCGGCAGCCACCTGGTCGAGGGGTTATTGCAAGAGGGACTGGAAGTAATCAGTATCGACAACTACGTTGCGGGCAAAAGGGCAAACCTGGCTGCCTTGAAAGCCTATCCTGGATTCCGGGAAGTCGATTGTGATATCCTCGACCAAAAAAAGCTGGAGTGCTTCTTCGAAGGGGTCGATGTGGTCTTCAACCAAGCGGCTTCAAAGATGACTGTTTGCCTCAGAGATCCGGCCCTTGATCTACAGGTGAATGCTCAGGGCACTTTTAACGTTTTGGAGTTATCAAGGAAATACGGGATTAAAAAAGTGGTCCACGTATCGACCGGTTCAGTTTACGGGGATGCCCAGTACTATCCCACCGACGAACTGCATCCGCTCAATCCGACATCTTATTATGGGGTGAGCAAGCTCGCGGGCGAAAAATACGCTCGCGCCTTTGCGCACCTCTACGATCTGGACGTTACCATGCTACGCTATTTTCACGTCTATGGTCCCCGCCAGGAAAGCAGTGATGTGGGGGGGGTGGTCTCCATTTTTGCCCGCCGGGCTCTGCACGATCAGCCCCTGGTTATCTACGGCGATGGTTCCCAATTGCGCTCCTTCACCTATGTCGAGGACGTGGTCGACATCAACAAATTAGTCGCCCTGAGAGCCCAGAGCAAAGGCGAGGCCTACAACTGTGCTTCCGGAATTAAAGTCACCATCCTCGAACTGGCGCAAAAAGTTTTGGCTTACTATGGCAAAGAGAATCTTGAAATTCAGTTCGAAGACTGGCGTTTGGGGGATATTCTGAAGTTCGATGTAGACAACGCCAAGCTGAAAGAGCTAAATTTCGAATTTCGCACTGACTTCGATGCGGGCCTTGCCAGAACTTTGGAGTGGTCGCGTTCCTTTTTTACTAAGTGAGGCATTGGGGTATGTACAAAGAAAAAAGTGTGGCGGTTGTAGTACCGGCCTACAACGAAGAATTGCTCATCGGCAAAACCCTGTCGACTATGCCCGATTTTGTCGACAAGATATTTGTTGTGGAAGACGGCAGCAGCGATCGAACCAGGGAGATCGTTCAGGGCTGCCAAGAGGGGGATCCGCGCATCTCGCTCTTAGTCCACGAACAGAACCAGGGCCTGGGGCAGACTCTCGTGGATGGCTACCTGGCCAGTCGAGAGGCGGAGATGGATATTACTGCAGTCATGGCCGGGGATGCCCAAATGGACCCAGATGACCTGCCCGCAGTCCTTGACCCGATTGCCGAAAACTGGGCCGATTATGTAAAAGGCAATCGCTTGCTGCGGGACGAAGTGGTCTTCAGTATGCCGCGTTACCGCTACATTGGTAATTCCATCCTCACCCTGCTTACTAAATTTGCCACTGGCTACTGGCATATCATAGATCCTCAGTGCGGCTATACTGCAATTTCGCATCGTGCCCTGGCGACGATCCCCATCGAAGAAATGATAAAGGGGTATGGCTATAATGCCCACATTCTGAACATGTT
>CAXFTV010000521.1:0-4947 GCA_964005845.1 uncultured bacterium | reverse complement strand
TCCCGGGTGAGTCGTTCCGCCGCGCTCGGCGCAAAGGCGCGACCCAGCGGCAACTGTTCCGCCTCGAGAGCGCCCAGGTACTCGCTCCAGGAAGTCCGGTTCTGGAAGTGGACGCCGCCGAGATGGGAAAAGGAGGCCACCCCCAGGCCCATCATGTCGGTGCCCTGCCAGACCGAATCGCGGTACACGAAGCGACCGGGTTTGTCTTTCTTCACCACGGTGTAGGCGCTGGCGACGCGGTAGCCCGCCGCTTCGAACTGGGCGAAGGCGTAGTCGTGCCACGCCCTTTTGGTCTGCCAATCCGCCAGCAGCAGTACTTTGCCGCTGGCGCTGGAAATGGACTTTGAATAGACCGTGTTGAAGGGCAACTCCATCTGGTAGATGGTGACGCTGTCCGGGTCCAGGTCGAGGGTGCGCTGCACCGTATCGCGCCAGCTCGTCTCGGTCTGACCCACCATGCCCGCAATCAGATCCACGTTCACCTGGGAAAATTCGAGGGCCTTGATCCAGGGGGCCACCTGGTAGACCTCGCCGGACAGGTGGGCGCGGCCGTTCTCCCGCAGAATTTCGTCGTCGAGGTTTTCGACCCCCAGGCTCAGACGCGTCGCCCCGATCTCCTTTATGGCCTCCAGCTTGGCCTGCGTCAGGGTGCCGGGCTCGCACTCGAAGGTCACTTCCTCGACCCCGTCCCAGGGCAGGGCCGCCCGGCAGCGTCCGACCAGTTGGCGCAGGTGGCGAGCGCTGATATAGGAGGGCGTACCGCCGCCGAAATAGACGAACTTCAGGGGCCTCGATGCAATCCGCGGGCGGGCGCTGTAAAGTTCCACTTCCCGCGCCAGGGCCGCCAGATAGCGCTGGATATCGCTGCTATTTTTGTCGGTATAGACGCGGAAATAACAAAATTTGCAGCGCTTGCGACAGAAGGGAATGTGCAAGTATAACCCCAACTCCGTCGCCGCGGGCGGTGTATCGAGGATATTTTCTACCGCGGGAAGGCGCTCTTCGCCCCAAAACGAATAGGGCGGGTAGTTCGACACGAAGACGCTGCCGACTTCGGTTTGCGCTGCGCTACTGCGGGTGGTGGCCGGCTCTGCTTGCCCCGGGCTCGAGGTCGCGCTCATAATTCCTCTTTCTCGACATTCAGTAATTCACTAGGACCTACAGATAAACGATTTTCAAGGCATTGCGCCGGACGGTTGAAAAGCGGATCTTTGGCGGCGCTATTTTTCTCTTTCCCCAAAACAGTAAAGTATCCCATCGGCCGAGCCGATCAGCAACTTCCCATCCGCCACGGCCGGCGAGGCGCTAAAAGCCGAGCCGCTCGCGAAGGCCCAGACTTCGGCGCCCGAGTGCAGATCCAGTCCGTACAGCACCCCGCGCATGGTCCCGAAGAACACCCTTTGCCCCGCCACGACCGGCGAGCTATCGACCCGCGCAGCGGCGGCAAAAACCCACTCCAGCGCCCCGGTCCGGGTGTGCAGGGCACGCACCGTTTTGTCCCTGCCGGCCGCGATTAATTTGTCGCCCACCACCGCGGCCGAGGCATAAAAGGGGAACTGCCGCTGCGCGTCTTCGAAGCGCCATAGAACTTCACCCTTGCGCAGATCGAGGCCCAGAATCTGATTGCCAAAGGTGCCCACGTAGGCCCGGTCTTGCTGCACCGCCAGACTGGCGCCCACGTAGGCGCCCAGCGCTACCTTCTTGATTTCCGTTCCACTGGCCGCCTCTACCAGGCGCAGATACCCATCGCAGCCGGCCACCGCGACCGCCGTGCCCCACACCGCCGGTGTGCCATGAATATATCCATCGGTGGGAAATTTCCAAAGGCTGTCACCGGCTGCAGTGGAAAGGCAGTACAGGTACTGGTCATAGGAGCCAAAAAATACCCGGGTGCCGACGAAATTGGCCGAAGATACGATCCCGCCGCCGCTGCGAAATAGCCATTTCTGCGCCCCCGTAGCCGCATCCACCGCGTGAAAGACACCTGCCTCGTCCCCGAAGAACACCGTCGAGCCGGCCAGGGCCGGAGACGATTTGATTTCGGCCTCGGCCCGGTATTTCCACAGCACATTCCCCTCCTCCAGGTCAAGGGCGTAGAGATAGCCGTCCAGCGCTGTCAGGTACGCCCTCCCCGGCGCCAGAGCCGCGGTGGACTCGATGCCCGCGCCGGCCTCAAAGGTCCACAGCAGTTCGAGCCTTTCGGGCACTGGACCGGCGGCGACGCCGCTGAGCTGGGCATTGCCGCGGAAACCGGGCCAGCTGGCCCCGGCGTATCCCGCCTGTACTAACCCCGCAAAAAGGAGGCCCCAGAGCACCGCGAAAGAGACCGATTCGGCCAGCGTTTTTCTTGCCCCCGCTCTTCTAATAAGCCGCTTCATACAGCCCCAGCAATTCGCCTTCTGGCAGCGGCCGCGGGTTGAACTTTGCGGTCCACTGCGTCGCTGCCAGGCGCGCCAGTTCGGGCAGCTCCTCTTTTTTTACCGCGCATTCGCGCAGCCGTTCCGGCAACCGGGCGGCCCGCTTCAACTCCTCGACCCGGGCCGCCAGCCGGGGGGCCGCAGCACCTGCATCCGCGGGCCACAAACCGGCGTAGAGCGGCTCTGCCGCGTCCCCATTAAAACGGATAACGGCGGGCAGCATGAGACCTACCGCCACCCCGTGCGCCACTCCGCAGCGCGCCGTCAGCGGATTGGCCCAGGCGTGCGCCGCGCCCAGCATCGAACTCTCTATCGCGGCGCCCGCCAGGTGCGCCCCCCACAGCATCTGGCCGCGCGCGGCGGCGTTCTGCGGATCCTCCACAAGGGGCGCAAAACCCTGCTCCAGCAAGCGCCAGGCCTCGCGTGCATACATCTGTGAAAGCGGATTTCTCGCGCTCGTCACGTAGCTCTCCAGGGCGTGGGAGATGGCGTCTATCCCGGCCGCCGCGCACACTGGTGGCGGCGTACTTGCGAGCAGATCCGGATCCAGCAGCACCGTGCGAAAACGCGCCTTTTTGTCACCGCAGGCCATTTTCTGGTGGGTTTTCTCCTGCGCGATCAGGGCAAAGGACTGGGCCTCGCTGCCGGTCCCCGCAGTCGTGGGCACCCCCAGGGAGGGCAGCATGGGCCGGCGGGCTTTATCGATGCCCCAGTAGTCTTCCATGACGCCGCCGTTGGTGAGCAGAAAATTGATCCCCTTGGCGCAGTCCATGGCGCTGCCGCCGCCAAATCCCACGATCAGATCGATGGGCTCCCGGGCGCTGGCAAAGGCGGTCCCCCTTTCGACGTGTTGGGTGCTCGGGTTTTCTTCGACTTCAGCAAAGACGAAAACCGTCGCGCCTTTTTGGGGCAGCGCGCGCAGCGCTTTTTCCACCAGGCCGGCGCGGACCAGGCCCGGATCGGTGACCAGCAGAATGCGCCCTCCCCCCAATTCCCGCGCCAGCGCCCCCAGCTGCGCCAGCGCGCCGGCCCCGAATACCACGCGGCCGCCGGGTTGAAAATCAAATTTGCGCATCGGCACCTCGCCTCTTCAATTTCCCCTGTAAAACAGCGGCCGCGGCGGCGCGGACATGGCGGCGAAACTGTTCAAAGCGCACGCACCGCTTCCCCGTCGAAGCGCTCCAGACCGCGCTCGTATACCTCGAAGTGTTCGCCCTCGGCCTCCTGCGGATCCACGTACTTGAGCCACATCGCCTCCTCTGGATTTTCACCCGCCAAGATGCGACGACTTTGCTTGAGGTCGCTGATCTCGTGGTGCCAGCGCACCTGACCTTCCTGGAGCAAGATATACTGACCGGCGTAGCGCTGCACCAGTTCCCCGCGATGATCCCGGTAGTAAAGTCCCTGCTCGCAGGTCGTGCGCTGCCAGCTGTGCACAATCCGCGCCGGATCGGTGAGAACGGCGTAGAAATCGGCCACCGGGGCCGCCATTTCCGCGACAAAATCGATTGCCTCCAGGTCCACCGTCCCGAACCCACTTTCAGCGGCGACCCGCAGGGCATTGCGATCGCGGTGGAAGGGGGGGGCCAGCCAGTCGCTCTGCGGATCGTGTCCCATCAGGTGAGCGGTGCAGGCATCGGTGGCAATGGTGTGATCGCCGGCAACCAGGGTATTGGCCTCGCGCGCCGGTCCTTCGTCCAACCCGTTGCCCCACTCCTGGCCGGCCTGACCCACCAGGCCATCGATGATATTGAGCGCCGGATCGAAGATGCGCCCCAGGTCGGCCAGCATATAGGGCATGCGCACCAGATGGTGGAAGTAGGTCCGGGTGTGGCCCCGGGGCTCGCCGGGCATCAGGCCAAAGAGATTTTTCAAGCTCAGGGTGACGCCCATGAAAGCGTGATTTTTCATTTTGGCCACCGAGACGAATTCGTCGACCTCCACCGCATCCTCGGGCAGCAGGTACTGGTCGAACATCTGCCCCCCGCCCGGCACCGGATAGATCCTGGTGGGTGCTTTTGTGCCGTCGACGTAGGCGACGTCGAACTCGCGCAGCACCGGCAGCACGGTGGCCGTTTCCTGCGGATCGGTGCCCTCGTACATGGCGTAATAACTCACGTCCGTGCACACCAGCTCGGCACGGGTTTTCTCGCGCAGGAGACGCAATACCGCCCGGGCCACCTTGTCGCAGACCAGCTGCTGCAACAGCCCTTTGTGGCACACCCATCTCGCCCTCGGCTTGTCCTGATTGAATTTGATGCCGATGCGCTCAGCTTTGCCAAGCTTTTCCCACACCCGCTCCAGTGGCGCCGTCGCCCTTTCGAGGGCCCGGTAAACTTCTTCGTCGCCGGCCTGGTAATCGCACTGTACAGCCCGCACGGAATAGTCGAATTTCGCAGTATCCAAAGTCAGTTCCTCAAGTGAAAACCCGCTGGGGGCCGGGTAAATTAGAAGGTCGATTCCCGCGTAGTAGTGGGACACCACCTGGCCAGCAGCAAAGCGTCCAGCAGCGCCCGCCGCGCCGCCGGCG
>CAXFTV010000520.1:0-6698 GCA_964005845.1 uncultured bacterium | reverse complement strand
GGATCAGATCGCCGCGCTCCATACCTTTTCCACGTGGTTTCGAGCCAATTAACAAAGCCCAGTTGATACCGTCGAAAGCTTCTTCAGTATCGTCCGTGGCAACGATGCGGTCCAACAGCGGAAAGGCGCAATCTTCCAACTCCATGACTACCCCTTCCAAAGCCCCCAGAGCCGGAGTAATCTCCAGGAGGTGCAACTCCACTCTAGTATCACTTCCAAAGACCTCCCCCGAGGCCAGGCGAGGTAAAATCGCGTAACCGATCTGGCCCGCAGCTCCTGTAATTGCAACTTTTACTGTTCTTGCCATAGTCTATTCGTCCTCCTTGGAATTTTTTTTACGCTTTTAAAATTTGCGGAAAAAACTGCAACTGAGCAACAGCGGCGATCCGCAAACGCGCTCACCCCTGCTCCCTCGAGGGGTCTTCGCGGTAAGGCGGTACATCATCCCTTTTGCTGATATAGTCCTCGACGTATTCCTTCCACGTCGCTCGGGTCCAGTAGGCGCTGGCACGCATCAAAGCCTGGTCGGCCTTTTCCCGCTCGCCATTCTCTCGATGTTGCAGAGCCGCCCCGAACTCGTCCCGGGCTTTGCCAACCAAATCGAGCGCCTCGCTTTTGCGAAAGGCCCCTGCAAAGGCCCTATCAGGCAGAGAGCCATCGATCTGAAAACTGCCCTCGGTGACATTGTCCAGATAGGGCTCCAGAACTTTCCAGGGCTTATCCATGAAATATGCGAACTTTTCGCCATCGGTAAAATTACAACGCCCCTCGGCCTCGTCTTTCAGTGCGGCTTCGCCCACTTTGCGGCCCAGTTCCCGCGCCTCTTGCAGTGCCTTTTCAGCGTCCATTACATGGGCGGCGACTCCGCCCAGGTAGAGATTGCTGCGACAAAAAGACCATTTTGCAATTTCTTCTATAGCCTGACGCTGAAATCCCTGGTTGGTGGCGCAGGCCAGGGCTCCAAAGGGCAAACCGTTAATGCCATCGCTGTAGAGGAAAGGGTAGAGGCGCTCCCAAAAAGTGTGGGCCAGTGCCGAGGGCCCCCAGGTGTGTACTGGGGTTGCCAGCAACATGCCGTGGGCATCCCGCACCTTGCCAAACAGGACCCCCTCTCCCTTCTTGCCCATATCGTCGGGTAAAACACAGCCCACCCCTTTGTTGCGAGCGCACCAAAAGGAACTCAAACATGGTTTGAAATCATAGCGTGCCAGGCAGGCGATTTCAGTCTCCACTCCGGCGTTCTCTTCAGCTCCTGCACAGGCGGCCTTGAGCGTAGTGGCGGTAAAGCCACCCCGCCGGTTAGTCGCCAGTACTGCCAGTACCTTGGCCATGCGTCTCCCCCCTTAGCTGATGGCAAGCGTGCTAAAAATTATTGCCATTACATAATAATAAGTCTAAACCAATTCGGCTATCTATTGACAGGATGAATTCTACCGTTAACTTATTTTCTTTGATTTATCGAAAAATAGGGGGGATACCAAAGTGGTCAACTGGGGTGGACTGTAAATCCACTGGCTCATGCCTTCGCAGGTTCGAGTCCTGCTCCCCCCACCATTTTTCCCGCAACTCAAAAAAGGGCCGACTTTTTCATGTCGGCCCTTTTTTGAGTTGCTGTGGAAATTTTTTTTCGCGCTTCGGAAAAATTACTCCCCGCCATGTCCGGCAGCCATGACCTGCCCCCCCGCCCGCCTGAATTCGGGCGGTTCCAAAAAGGCCTCGGCAACCGCTCTTTTGATTCTTTCGCCGTCATAGTAGCCTTCTTCGACTCTTTGCCGGATCCACAGGAGGCGCTCTGCGTGACTGCGGGGCAACCCCCGGGCTTCCTCTAGATGTGCTGGCAAGGTATTTTTTTTCTTAAATTTCATGTGGGATCGACGGTGGACAGGTTAACCAGGCTCTGGGCGCAAACTCCCGTTATGCAGAGGATATACTCTGGCTTCTTTTATTGATATCGGCACTGAATTTCGTTCGTCCACAAAAATTGCGGAGAGATCAGGAGGGGGCTTGAAATAACTGTCTGATGGATTGAATTTTGTCCTGGTTTTGCACCCCGATGCGGCCCCATGCCTCAAGGGCGAAAGCAAGTACCGTACTGGTGATCAGACTGAGCGCAGCGGCCAGCAAAACCATCAAGGTACGCCTGGGGGCACTGCGGGTTTTAGGTGGGGTGGCCGGATCCAGAATCCACAAAGTGGGCGTATCTAAAGCCTCTTTATACCTGGCTTCCTCGAGTTTGGTGCCGAGAAAACGGAGAATTTGTTCCTTCAGGCTGAAATCCATTACCAGCAGGGCGGTCTCGAAACCCAATTGGGGCATGGCATTCAAAGGAGGTCCCAGGAACAAAGTGGTATCGAGGGTGCCGACTTCCCCGGCCAAGGAGCGCAACTGCTGGCGCAATTCCGCCGCCTCCAGTTCCAGTTGCCGGTGGGTTTCGTGTTGCGCTTCGACCAGGTGCCCCATCACCCCCAGTTTCACCTCGACCAGCGCCAGTTCCTGCACAATGCCCTTGGAGACATCGACCATTGCTTCGACCTGAGCGCCCATATTGACCAGCCCTTTTTCCTCGTTGAAGCGCTGCAAAACCCGGCCGCTTTCTTCGAATTCTCCCTGTCTAATTGTCATTTGCAATTCCAGGAATTCTCTCAAGTTCCGGGCTTGCTGACTTTTTAGCCGGCGGTTGAAGGCATCCAGTTCGGCAATCAGCTCATTGGCCTGATCCGCTGCTCCTTGGGCAGTAGAAGCGGTGACCTCAACGGCGAGCGCCCCTTCGCGCTCGAGTTCTATCTGGACATCTTCGCCAAGGAGTTCGATGGCCCTTTCCCGGTGGGGCGCGTCGTATTCTTCGACCAGATTAAAGCGGTCTACGATAACGCCGCGCAACCAGTTGGTTTCGAGCATGCTCTTGAGATGGTCGGCAGGTGTAGATGACCCTACTAGGCCCGCCAGACTCGTGGGCATGCCGGTGACCCGCATGGCAGATAGACCGAACTGGTCGAATTCCTCTTTGGGAGGCATGATAAGGGTGCGCGCGGTCCAGGCCTTGGGCAAAATCAAGCTGATTCCGGCCGTGACCAGAGTCACGGCAAGAAATGACAAGATGATCATTCGCCTCCACTTCAACAGCACGTAAACATAATCGAGCAAATTGCGCTCTTGGTCTATATTCGCCATTTCGTCTCTGCCTCAGCTAAAAAAGCTCAGCGGGTCAAGGTGACAAAGATCAATACGACTGTGGCAACATTTCCCAACACCGTCGTGGCCTGGGTGAATATTTGCCAGTAATCCCGCCTGGGCTTTTCCTTTATCCAGATGCGATCCCCCGGCTCGATGCGTTCCGCATCCCGAGCCCGTTTTAATTGGCCACTCTGCCCCTCGATGTAACGCACCTCATTGGAGGCGCGCCAGGTTTTCCCTCCAGCTTTTTCAATATAATCCCCTATTCTGTAATCTGGATGGTGTACAACCGCACCTGGAAAGACGGCCTGGCCGCTAACCTTGACTGTATACTTTAGGGCAGGCACGCTAATATTATCTCCCGGCAGGAGGCGGATGTTCTGCGTTTCGTCGCCGCGTTTGAAAAGAGCGGCAAAATCCACCACCATGAGACCTGGGATATCGACCGCATTCATAGATAAATATTCCTTTTCTTCTTCGCTCCTGTCTTCTGATGCAATACTGGAAATCTGAGCCACCCTTTGATCTACTATCTCGGTTTCGTCCGGCGAGCGAAATACGCGCGCTTGGTAGAGAGAAGCATCCTTGGTAAATCCCCCTGCCATTTCTACGAGCTGCCGCAGGGTCGTTACATTTTTTTCGATCACGTACGGCCCGGGAAAAGCTACTTCTCCAGCTATGCTGGCCGTACTGGGCTCGCGGTACTCCCGGAGGGAGCGAAAAACCAGCCAGTCGCCATCCCGGAGTAAAAAATCAGCCTTGGGATCTTTGCGCATTATACCCTTTATATCCACCGGGAAGGTTTCCATCGTGATCATATCATCCGCATAGCGGAAAAGCACCACCTTTTCCGGATCGTAATAGGGCGCCGGCCCCTGGCCCAGGAGCAGCAGATCGCTTGCCCGGTCACCCGCGACAAATTCGAAACTGCCGGGCCGCTCCAAAGCCCCGCTCAAGGTAATAACCCCCTGCCGGGGGGGAACGATAATCAAGTCGCCGTCCTCTACAAAGGGATTGAGTCGGGAATCGCCCGTCACCCGGTACAATTCGAGATCGACGCGTTCGGAAAGACCTGCCAAAGACCCGAAATCGCGCCTCAGGTACAGATCTTTTATGCGCTCCCACTCCGCATCGGCCAGAGAAGCGGTTTTGAGAATCCGTATATTGCGCGAGGAGGCCCCCCCGATCCCGGCCTGGCGGACCAGTTCGCTGGTGCGCACGACGCCGCTGGTCACATAGAGACCGGGGCGACTCACCGCACCTACAATATTTATTGGAAATTGTCTCAACTGACTCAACTCAATGACGAGTTTTCCCTCTTTGAAGGTCTGGTAATAAGTCTCTTCCATGGCTTGGCGGACTTCCTTTAGGGACAACCCCGCTACCTGCACCCGGCCCACATTGGGGATCAGATAACCCCCTTCTGCCTGCACTTCGCCGAAAAAAGGGCCCTCCGTGCCCATCATAATCATGAACCCATCACCCGGTCCCACCTTGTAACGTCCGCTCGCCAGCACTTCACGGTACGCTTCAATGCCGATCATGGTGGAAGGCTGCGCCTGCCCCAGGTCCTCCTCTGTATCCTCGAGAGGTTCTTCCTGTACTGCCGCGACGGACTCTTCCTCTTCCTCTAATTGGGCAGCCACATGGCTGCAGGCACATAAAACCAGGACCAGAACAATATTTATCGATCGCATAGCAAATCTCTCTCCCCAATTCAACTCGCAAGGCCGCCAGAAACAGACTCGCCCTCCAGCAGATCAACGACCTCTACCCCCAGGGCATCGGCCAGGAGGAATCCCGCTTTTTGCAAGCGCAAACGAGAGCCCTCGAGGCGAATAAAACCGGCTTCAAGCAATGCCGCAAAGCGCTCGTGGCGCCGCAAAACACGCTGCTCTTCAGCGCTGAGTCCAACGCCCTCGCAAGTGCGCAACCCCATCCACAGACGCTCGCGCCGAGCCGTGAGGGGATCGATGAATTCGGTGCCGCTACAAGGCGAACTCGCCGCCTCGACCGCTTCCAAATACTTGCCTAAGTCGGGGGTATTCCAACTTCTGTAGCCCGCCCGATAACTGTGGGCCGACAACCCCGCTCCCAGGTATTCTGCCCCGCTCCAATAGCCCCAATTATGTTGTGAACGCCTGCCGGGCCGCGCAAAATTAGACACCTCATAGTGTTCGTAACCGGCGCTCTCCAGGCGCTCCGCGGTCCATTCATAAGCGCTGGCATCCTCTTCCTCAGACACGGGCTGCAAGCGCCCCTGGCGCTGGCGGGCGGCAAAGACGGTGCCCTCCTCGATCGTGAGCGCATAGCAAGAAATGTGCTCCGGGGCCAATTCCAGGGCGCGGTTCAGACTGCGCCGCCAATGCGCTGGCGGGGTGTTGGGAATGCTCGAGATTAAATCCAAGCTAAGGTTATCGAAACCGGCCTCGCGGGCCTTTTCAAAGGCCTTTTCTACTTCGACAGCTCGGTGTATCCTACCCAATGCCTTGAGGTCCTCGTCTACGAATGACTGTGCTCCCAAACTCAGCCTATTAAAACCTATCTGTTTGAAATAAAAAAACTTATCAAAGTCCGCCACACCAGGGTTCACCTCGATTGTAATCTCGGCATTCGGCTTTATGCCACACCAGCGCTGGGCACTTTCAAGGATTGCCTGCAAGTGTCGTGGATCCAGTTGACTCGGAGTGCCACCGCCAAAAAAAACAGTGTCCAAAGGCGGCGCACCCTGATGCCATTTTTCAATTTCTTTGCAAACTGCGGCGGCATAGCGCGCGTGAAATTCCTCCCCCCCCTGCAATTTTGCAAAGGCACAGTACGGACACACCTGGGGACAGAAGGGAATGTGGATGTAGAGCCCTTGGGCGGTCAATTGACCCAGTCCCCGAGGCGGCCCCAGCGGATGCGCTGCGGCAGTCCGAACACGCGATCGACAAACTGGGACGGAGAGGCCTCCATTGCCCCACTGCCAGCCCGACTTTGCGGCGCACAGGACCAGTATATGCAAAGCGCTTTGCCGATGACCAGATCGCGGGGCAAAAGCCCCCAGTGTCGACTATCGCTACTGTTGTCGCGGTTATCGCCCATTACAAAGAGGTAGTCCTCTGGAATGCGTTGGGGACCGTAGTTGTCGCGCGGATTTTCCGCCGCGGGCAATATCCGCGCGTCCACGTATTTTGAAAAAGGGGGATCCTGAGACCGGCTACCGTCTACATAGACAACTTTGTTGCGCACTTCGACTACCTGGCCACCAATGGCAATACAGCGTTTGATGTAAACCCGCTCCGGATCGGGAGGGTATTTGAACATCACGATATCACCGATCTGTGGATCGGACAGAGCGGGTAGACGCAGCGAAATAAAAGGCAGTGGGGCACCGTAAGTAAATTTGTCGACCAGCAGGTAGTCCCCTACCAGGAGAGAATCTTCCATGGAGCGGGAGGGCATGCGAAAGGCCTGGAGCAAGAAAATCTTGAGCAGCACAGCGATGCCGATCGCCACCCCCAGAGCAAGGCCATAATCGC
>CAXFTV010000519.1:0-7184 GCA_964005845.1 uncultured bacterium | reverse complement strand
CCTCTCAGGGTTTAGAAGGCCAGGATGTCACTGGGCGAAAAATACCGCCATCCCCCGTAGACGAAAAAACATTGAAGGCCGGCGAAAACGTCGAGATAACCGAAGAGGATGGGATCTGCTATTTTCGCGCAAGCATTGAGGGTCGGGTAAGTCTGACCGAAGATGTGCTTGAAGTGCGGCCGGTGTTGACTACTAATTCCGACGTCAGCTATGAAACGGGCAATATCGATTTTCCCGGGGATGTTTTCATAGCCGGTTCCGTGCTCAACGGCTTTTCCGTTACTGCTGGTGGTGCCATTTCAGTTCAGGGGCAGGTTGAAGCAGGTTCCAAGTTGGAGGCCAAGGGCAGCATCCTGGTTGGTGGAGGTATCGTGGGCAGCGACACCAAGGTCGTCTCGAAACAAACCATAACTACCCGTTTTATTCAGGATGCCACCGTGCACAGCGGCTCTGATGTGGATGTATTTAGCCATGTTTTTAATGCTACCATCCGCTGCCTGGGCATGGTCAATGTGCGCCGGGGAACGGGAACGCGCTCCGGCGCAATTGCCGGGGGACAGATTCTCGCCGCCAGGGGGATTAGGGCAAGCTATGCTGGATCTCCAAACGGCACTCTTACCGAACTAGTAGCAGGGATTGATCCCTTCATTGAAGAAGCACTGCACAAATGCCAGCGCGATCTCATCAGTTGCCAGAAAAATATGGACCGGGTCCATCGGCAGCTGGGCCTCGAGAAAATCACCCCCCCCCTGATCAAGAGTCTACTAAAACGGGTGGGGCCGAAAAAACGCCTCCAGGTAAGCCACAACTTGCGCCAGTGGGTCCAACTACAAAAAAGGACTAAGGGCATACGCACCCGGCGCAACGATTTGAGAAAGAACCTGGCCGGACCGGCATTGGAGGCAGTGCTCGCCGTCGAGCAGACTATTTATCCGGGGGTAAAACTGCGCCTGGGGGAACGAGAGGCCAAAGTACAGGAACACCTGCAGGGAAGAACCCTTACCCTGGCTACCTGGTCCACGCAACTCGTGCTCCAACCCGCTGCCTAACAGAGCCGGACTTCGGAACTTGAGGGATCTTCGCCTTCTTTGCTGCCGATCCGCTGAAGCAGTTAACCTGCCCAAAGTCCATCCAAACTTTTGTCTCAGACCCTGCTCCCCCAGCGGTGTGCACTCCTTTTCCAGCTGAAAAAACCAAGGGGACCAAGGATGCCTACCACAACGGTATAATAAGGCTCGGTCAAGGTCCATAGCGGGAAGTGAGAAATGAGATTGCGACGGCCGAAAAGCCGCGTGACCCGGTGCAACAAAATAAACTCAATGGTGATTTTTGCTATCCAGGATACCCCTGCCAGGAGGGGACCAAGTACTCCGAATAGCAGTAGTAAAGGGGACAGTGATAGCAGCAGGTTCATGACGAAAGCACCCACCATGTAGGCAAAAAAAAGGGGATCCAGGCGGGCCAGTACAGGCGCATTTGAAGCCCACCTCTGGCGCTGGTTAAACAGACTCTTCCAGGAGCTTGAAGGGGGATGGACTACATAAGTTTCCGCCGCTGTCGAAAAAACGATTTTCCAGGCCTTTAAACGGCGAATCAATTGAAGCAATAATACATCATCACCCGAAATTCGGTGCCGAACTTGCTCAAAGCCACCAACTTCAAAAAAGACCTCCCTCCGATAGGCCAAATTCTGCCCCGAAGCCCCCATCGGATGTCCGTGGCCGGCGCTACCGGCCATACAGCCCATCAAGCCGAGGAAATCGACCCCCTCCCAACCAGCTCTGCAATTGATTTTCCTACCAAACTCGCCAATATGCGAAAAGCCTACCACCATTCCAACCCCGGCACCGAAATTGTCGACGATCCCCCTGGCCCAGGTCTTGGGCAGACGACAATCGGCATCGGTGGTAAGGATGATTTCTCCCTTGGCCCCTTCTATGCCGAGACTGAGGGCATCCTTTTTTGAGCCGGCTTTCAGCCCTGCATCTTCAACGCTCAACAACTTCAACATTTTTCCCGTACCCATCTTATTCCGGACGACGTGGTCGGTGCCATCGGTCGAACCATCGTCGACGACGATGATCTCATATGACCCATCTGGATAGGTCTGCTGCAAAAGATCTTCCAGGCAATTTCCAATGGTATTGACTTCGTTGCGCGCCGCAACTACAATCGAAATTTTCGGGGTTTCTCCGTTGGCGGGGTTCCGCGGCCTAATACCTGTGATAAACCACCCAATGGCAACCAGGTACAAAACCGTACTCAACCCGAGCAGGGCATCCAGATAGACCTGGAGTTCCATCGACAGGAGGTCCATATTTCGAGGCGAAAATAGTGGGATTTAACCTTTGATTTCTTTGACCAGGGAAAACATACCACGGTAGCCTTCTGAACAATTGTTACACATATCCACACTGGTGCGATCAGTCAGGATTTTTTGCCGGAAATCCATGTAGGCCTGGTCCTTCCAAATTTTTTGGAAGCCTTCTTTGCCCGCGAAAACCTGCCCCATTTCGAATTCCACATCTTTATCAAAGCAGCAGGGTGCCACCGCCCCGTTCCAATTGACCATCGAACTGTACCAAAGTACTTTGCATCCCCGTAGGGGTTGACCCTTGACCTGCAAATTCTCGGCATCAGTGCTTTCATAGCGACTCATTTTTTCGCTGACAGGTAAAAACTCATTCGCTTCTTCACTGGTGTACACCTGGGCCGTTTTGAGCAGAAATTTGTCGCTTGGAGTCAATAGTTCCCCGGCAATGCGCTCTGCTTCCGCCAGGTCTTTTTCATTATGTTTCATGACGATGAACTGCAAATTGATAAGCGGATGATGTACACCGGCCTCTCGACGAGCCTGGACCAGCAACTGAACACCCTCGAAGACTTTTTCTATTTTTCCGCCCACCCGATAGCGCTCGTAGGTTTCCTGATCAACCCCATCGAGCGAAACAATGATCTCATCAAGTCCCGAGTCCACCACGGCTCGGGCCTGCTCCAAAGTGCGAATATAGTGTCCATTTGTACTGGTAAGAGTCGGAATCTTCCGCCTGCGGGCATAGCTTACCATATCGGTAAAGCAACGATTAATAAATGGCTCACCTTGATTCCACAACATCAACAGAAATAGTTGGTCGCCGACCCGATCAATTAAACCTTTAAAATCTCCCAGGTCCATATTGCCGCGTGCCCGCTTCATTTGACCATTGCCGGATGGACATAAAGGACACTTTAAATTGCAAAAATTGGTCGGCTCGACCATGAGCATGAAAGGCTGTCCCCAAACTACGGGCTTGCGACACAGCCAGGAAATTCCCATCGAGCATAGAACCTTTGCAAAGTTCCAAAGGCGCTTCCAGCTAAATGCGTATCCGTAGCGCCGGATATAACTCAGCGGAGTGCGAGGATCGATAAGATATGCCATCTACATTTCCATGCCAGGGGTAAATTGCCTTTACTCAAGGTTTCCAGCGGAACCGGCCCAATCGTCCCAGGACTGAGAAAAAGAGGACATAGGGAATATAACAAAGTTCGAGGAAAGGTAAATAAATCAGTAGTTTGCGCTCCTTGCTTTGGCCTATGAAACCCCATAAAAAACAAAAGTGGGCGACAAAACGCAATCCCCATACCCCCAGTAAAGGGGGGCTCCAGCCCGCCCAGAAAATTATGTACAGGGGGCCAAGGGCGAGCATCAAGTGGAAAAAATAGACCACTATCCCCAAACCTAGGGCTCCCCCTTTGTAATGCCCCGCCTTGGCGGCGTGCCGCAATTTCTGCTGTACTATTTGGCCCCACTCCCGGGGCGTTGGTTCACAGCTTATTGCCGCCCAGGTATCGGAGTTGTAAACCGCCTTCCACCGAGTGCGTTCTCCCACCAGTCGCATGAAGTACACGTCGTCGCCACCTACTAGATGCCCAATCGCAGTGAAGCCCCCAACCTCATCATAAAGGCAGCGGCGGTAGGCCAGGTTGCGGCCCGTGCAGGCCAGGGGGCGGCCCATCCCCATACTGCCCGCACTGAGGGCCCCCACCCCCACATTGTCAAGGGCTAGAAGATGCTGGCGCCAGGTAGAGCCGGTTTGATGGAAGGCATACCCGGCGACCAGTCCCACATCGTCGGCAAACATCGCAACTGTTGAACGCACCCAGTCAGGCGGTGCAATACAATCTGCATCAGTGAAGAGCAGCAATTCTCCGGAGCTGGCTTCTATACCCTGGGCAAGAGCACTTTTTTTTGGACATTTGAAACGCAATTTTTCCTCCGCCCTGACCAGTTTTACCGCTGCTGTAGAGCACTGCAAAACCCGTTCTCCGGTGCCATCAAGAGAGCGATCATCCACAATCACTATCTCCACCTCACCGGCGTAATTCTGGTCTTTAAGGGCTTCGACACACGCCCCTATAGTACCCGCTTCATTGCGCGCAGCAACAACTATGCTAACTGTGGGCCTCGAGGACGGATTGGGCTCCAATCTTCGCTGCAGCCCAAAGATCAACCATATAATCGCTCCCAGGTACACGACGCCCGATGCGACCAGGAGCAAATTGAAAATATCCATATCTTCGTTTTTTTAATAGTAGCTGTAGCGCAGCTCAAACGAAAAATGCTCTTCCCGGCCAGAACCGTATCCCGTGCGATTGCGGCGGGCTACATTTCTTCCCCATCTCGGCGGCAAAGGCACATTGTTTCCCCACTCAACCTGGCAACCCACTTCGGCCGCCAACAAAGGCCAAATCCGCCATGTTATCATCCCCCCCACTCCAGTCCACTTACTCAAGACCCCAGCGAGGAATTTCTTGGTTTCGGTTTCGTCCCCTAGTCGCCTTCCAAGATGCAAATCTCCCCCGACGTTGCGAATACTACCGTCTGGCAGGATTTCATTATCGCCATGCCGCGTCTGGTGAAACACACCCCGCACCGACATGCCGGGTGCCAGACGGCGCTTGAACTGCAGACTCCAGCGATCGCTATTTGGTCCCAGGCTATGCCCGAGAGGGGAATCGAAGTGGCGGAAAGTGCTTACCGGTATCTTGTGCGAAAAAACCCAGGGCTCGATGCGGACGTATTCGGCCCGAAAATCGAGGTCCCGCAGACCCAAGGGGTCGGCCCAGAGAACGCCTGTTTGCAGCGAAAATTTATTTACATAATCGTTGCTAAATAGGCGCATCTTCTTCAGGTCATCTACGACCAAGGCCAGGTAGAATTTCACGCCGCGGCCGGGGCGCAAATCCAGGTCTAGTCCCATCATCAGATTGTCCTTGTCGCCCTGATAGCTCTGGGCTGCCTGGTAGAACATTAAGGGGTTTAAGTAGGTGAATTTAGGACCGCGGTCACCATAGACAACGACTTCCTGGAAACCCAGATCAAACCAGGGAAAGAGAGCGACCTCGAAACGATGGGCCGCTATGTATTTTTCCCGATCTAATCGCCTATCTATGCCGTTGACAATATAGGATTCTTCAATGTCTATCAGCCCCCTGCAAAGGGGCGTGTCACCACGGTCGGGACAGGGGCGCAAAAAACCGGCGATGCTGACTAGTTTGAAGGCCCCGTAACGCGCCTGCAGACGCACCATGTCAAACGATGGTGCATTACTGCTCAGACCTAGATTGTCTTCCGGTGCGGGTCCCCAGGAAACCTCGCCTTTGCCCAGTTCGAGCCTAAAAATGGGCAAGGCGAAAACGAAATAGGATTTCGCCTGGTGGTAATCGGCCAAATTGCCCTTGAGTTGCACCGCTTCCAAGCGCCGCTCGTAGACATCATCCCTGAGGATGTAGTTGCGATTTCCCTGTTCCCGAGTCTGCTCAAAACCAATGTAAAAGCCTATTTTTCGGTCGAAATGGCCGCGCACGCTGCCCCCGAGTCGGTGGCGAAAAATCTGCTCGCCCATATGGCGCGAGCGGCCGGTAAAAAAATCGCTCTGCTGGCGAATCCTCAGATCGGCAAGCGCCTCTCCCTGGGCGTGCCTGTAAACCCACAGGGGGCGCCCGCTTTTTATGCGTCCTTTAAAAGAAGCGGAAACAAATTTTTTGCCCTTTCCAATTTGGCTCAACTCGGCGTTAAATTCCTCCTCGAGGAACGCCAGCTCTCCCTTTTCGATCTGGCTCAACTCCAAATCCTTTTCGCCAGCTGCGGCAATGGCCACCAGGGCCCGGGCCACCGCCAGACGACTGAGGGGCTTGATCCCATCACCTAAATTGCGCAGCGCTCCTCTAGCCTCAAACCTTTCGATAAATTCGTAGCTCCAATGCTGCAGGGGCACATTAACCGAGATATCCCCAAAATCCCCATGGCCGGACCGGACTGAGCCCAAAATCATGGAAAACACCAGGGCAAATGTTGACAGTTTTTTTTGCTTCATATAGTTTACCGGCTTACCCTTACCGAAACCCTTTAATCCAGCAAAAAATGGGATGGCGAACCTCTATGGGCAAAATTGAAGAAATTAAAGCAAGGGAAATACTGGATTCACGCGGCAACCCCACGGTCGAGGTGGACGTCATCCTAAACAGTGGCCATCAGGGCCGCGCCGCAGTCCCTTCCGGAGCCTCTACAGGTGAGCACGAGGCCGTTGAACTGCGGGATGGGGACCCCGAACGCTACCTCGGCAAAGGCACTCGCAAAGCCGTTGGAAATATCCTTTCCCATATTGCGCCCGCCCTCGCGGGCCTCGAGGCTACAGACCAGGTGCGCCTAGACCAGCGCATGATAGACCTGGACGGCACCGCCAACAAAGGCCGCTTGGGAGCCAATGCTCTTCTCGGGGTTTCCCTGGCTTGTGCCCGGGCCGCTGCCCAAGCTGCCAACTTGCCGCTTTTCCGCTATCTCGGGGGTCCCGCGGCACGTTGCTTGCCAGTGCCCATGATGAATATCCTCAACGGCGGTTCGCATTCGGACAATAACGTGGACCTCCAGGAGTTTATGGTTGTGCCGGTTGGAGCATCCACTTTTTCCCAGGCCCTGCGCATGGGTACCGAAGTTTTCCACCATCTCAAAGCGGTTTTAAAAGCCAAAAGCTTGAACACGGCAGTGGGCGACGAGGGCGGATTCGCCCCCGACCTGAGTTCAAATCATGAAGCCCTGGACGTCATTGTCGAAGCCATCGAAGGGGCGGGCTACACAGCAGGCGATGATATTCTACTAGCTCTCGATCCCGCATCCAGCGAGTTTTTTGCCGCGGACAACT
>CAXFTV010000518.1:0-4910 GCA_964005845.1 uncultured bacterium | reverse complement strand
TGCCTCATCGGGCGCTACTCCGGTGCGATGCATGCCCAGATCCAGATCCAGCATGGCCTTGAGGACCCGCTGGTTTTCAGCCGCGACCCGGCCCAGCACATCGATGTGCAGCTGCGTGCTGACGATGGCGTGGATCCGCGCCTCCGGATAGGCCGCCACCAGGGCGGCAAAACGCTCTACTTTGCGCTGCTGCACCAGGGGATAGGCCATAATCGCCTCCTGCCCCCCCTCTTCCAGCACCATTTCCAGTTCTTTCAGGGTCGCGCACTTAAAACCAGCGACACCGGCATCGATCTTTTTGCGGGTGATAGCTGCAGCCTTGTGGGTCTTGACGTGAACCATGAGATTCTCAGCGCCACCAGCCAGTTCGCACATCGTGCGAATATTGCCGTCCACCAACTCCTCGAAAACCAGCATTGCCGGAGTTTCCAAAGCGTCGGGGTCGCCGAGTTTGTAGTCGTCATGCACAATCATAGGTCTCTTCCCAAAGAGTAAAAGTCCGGCACGAGCCATAGCGGCTTTCCGGACGGACTCAATTTTTTATACTTCGCGAAATCAGCGCTGGCGCTCCTGCGGGGATTCGCTCTCTGCCATTCGAGCCCGGGGACGCCAATCGGTCGCCCCCTGTGGCCTGGAGTAAACCGCCGGGGCCAGCCAGGCTAAAACCCGGCAAAACTGGCTATCCCCTCCCGGTCTCAAGCGCCCCATTTAACTTTGTCCAGCACGCTTTCTCTTCCTTCCAAGGCGCAAAAAATACTACAATTCCCACACCCGGGCAAACCATGATTGGGCGCAAATGTGGAGATTTCTTATCTTAATTTGATCGCCCTTGCCAGCAACAACCCATTGCGCGGTGACACTGCAGCAATTTTCACAGTCCGGTTTATTCATCTCGCGGGTATATCCGTGGGAGTTTAGCGCAGCCAAGGAGACCAACCACCATGATGAAGCTAGGTTGTATGTCCCTCAGTTACAAACAAGAATTCGCCGACGGCCTGCTCGATCTGGAAGGTTTTATCGAACGCGCCTACCAACTGGGCCTGGACGGCATCGATCTCCATACAGGAGCCTTTGCCTCCACTGAAGAGGACTATCTGCGCGCCCTTCGCATGCAGGCTCTCAAGCGCGGTCTCGCCCTTTCATATATTGGCGTGAGCAGTAATTTCGGCAAGCCGCAGAACGAACTCGCCGAGGAAGTGGCCACGGCCAAACAGTGGATCGATACCGCTGCATTCATGGGCATTCCACTGGTGCGCGTCTTTGCCGCCTGGGTTCCCCCAGGCGATACCGAGGAAGCGGTCTGGGCCCGCATGATGCCCTGTCTGCAAGAAGTGGCCGCGCACGGCCAGTCCAAAGGCGTGGTGGTGGGACTGCACAACCACAACCACGGCTGCGTCACCCGCACCGGCAAAGACGTGCGGCGCATCATCGATGGAGTTGACAACCCCTATTTTTCCCACATTCTGGATACCGGCCAGTACGTGGGCTCCCCCGGGGCTTCGGGCGCCCGGGGACAGGAAGACCCCTCGCTGGACTTCTACGGCAGCATCGCCGAAACCGCCCCCCTGGCAGTACACGTGCGCTGCAAAATCTACCGCATCCAGAGCGGCGTGGAAGAATGGCTCGACTATCCCCGCATCCTCGAAATCCTGCGCGGCGTCAACTTCAATGGCTGGCTATCCATAGTCTACGAGGGCCAGGACGTGGAAGCAGAAGCCACCGCCGTACCCAAAGCCGTGCGCTATCTGCGGGGCTTGTTGGCAGAATAGATATGCTATTTGTAGCAAGTGGAAAAATTGTGATAGCGCGCAAACGCCACTTGCCAAATATGGCCATTAGCTGTCACTGAGAAAATGTTTCTGGGGCGAACCTCTGAGATAGCGATGCAGTAGTTTGGCGGGAATTAGCTAGAGAAACACCCACCCAAGCGCGAAAAAAAATGCCGTCCAAGTTGCTGGCAACGCGCTTTTAGGCGGCCCATCAGGGAATCTGCAGACGCGCGCGGAACGCTTCGTCGACATTGCTTTGCAGTTGCCAGTAAGGTTCGCGCAGGGTTACCAGCAACTCTCCCCGCCCCCCCGCCGAATCCCGCCAGGCCAGAATCCGGCGAGGATAGGCTCTTTCGACCCAGATCGTCTTTTCGCGCCCCTCCGTTGCCAGCCTCCAGGGGATCGCTGCCAGGGAATCCCCCCCGACTTCGATCCGCTCCTCATGCCCCTTGGCCAGTCTGGCCTGGACCAGATCCCGGGGCCGGTGCAGGGCGCGCAACTGCCACAGAGCGGGCAGAAGCTGCACTACCTGCTCCTCGCCCGCGGCCAAAATTGGCCCCCTGAGTTCGCGGACCAGAATTAACAGGTGATCCTCACTGGCAAAACTCCCCGCAGCAGGCAATTCGTACCGCTGCCGCCCTTCGCGCTCAAAATAGCTATTCAGCGCCCCCTGCAGACGCCCCTGGCGCATCTGGACTTCCTCAAAAACGTGGCCGCACCACTCCTGGGCGCTCAGCGTGATTTTGCACAATTCAAAAGACCTGTTGCCTTGCAGCCCCTCTACCGCGCTGAATACCGAAGTCATCACCGAATAATCGTATATTCCGGTATTGAATTTGAGCATATTGTTGAGCTTGAGAACGTAGAGGCGATCTTTTGCAGGGGTAGGAGACTCTACCTTGATAAAAGTCTCGCGATTAATATCCTCGGTGACAAAGACCAGCACTCCATAGCCACTGCGCAGTTCGCCATAGCGCGGCTGTACTACCTTGTAGCTGGAGAGCTCGGCTTTGCCGTCTCCCCAGTGGGCATAGAAATCGGGATCCTCGGCTAAAACTACCCCGAAGGGGACCAAGGTTGCCACGAGGAGAAAAGCATACCTCATGAGATACCCCCCTTAGCTCAGCGATAAATCACCCCAGCACCCAAAAAATGTGCCTTGCAGCGGACCTAAATATGACTGGAGGGAGTGATTTTCATAAACCACATCTCGTAGATGGACACGAAGATGCACAGCAGCATGGTCGCCCCCAGCAAAGCGGAATTGACCGGGGCCAGAACGCCGAATTCGGCGGCCACATAGCGTATTAGCCAGGGTTTGGCAAGATCCAATAGAATGTAGAAGAAGCAGGAACTGATCACAAATGTCTTCCACCTTTTACTCCAGGCGCTGAGCAGAAAAAGGTGCCCCACCGTCATAAAAATAAGGGGCATGATGAAGAGGTGGAAGTGGGTCGTCTCTATGAGTTCAGTGGGCTCTTTGGGAAAGAGCATTTTCTCTTCGCTGCCGCGGTAATAATCCGCTCCGCCCGCAGCGGTGTGCTGGGTTCGCTGGTGTGACATGAAAATTGACAGACCGGTGGCGATCAGCATGAAGGCCAGGAAAAAGGTCATGATCAGCCGGGTGTTAAAATCCATGCGCGCCAGCTGTGAGCGATTGGTAAAGTACTTCATCCCGATTGTCGAGCAGCTATCAGGGCGTTTTGGATCCCCCCGGCTGCCCGTAAAAGGCTTCGACCAGAACGAGCTGTTTCTTGATGCCAGTATTTAAGGCCCGCACCGACAAGGTCGCTCCGGTTATATTGATAATATCGCGGTTGATGCGAATCGGATCGGCGGACGATTTACCTCTGTACTGGCGCAGAAAACGACTGCGGCGCACCTCGCCTCCACGGCTCTCGCGGTAGACCAGTATGGCCGCCCCACCGATCTTGAAATCCGCGCCGATCCCCACTATAAAGGTTATGGGCCTGTACTTGCCGATTTCTTCGGCTATACTGGCATAACCCAGCAGTGAGCCACCAGCGCCGTAGGCAATATAGACCTCCAGGCTGTCCCCGTCAAAAACCCGGCCCCGATTTTTGCCTATGCGGACTTTCAAAGCGGGCGGAATGGCGTGGATCTCTCGTTCGAAACGCACAGCCTGCGGAAAAATCTTGGCCCTGGCCTGCTCCGGCGTCAGGTATACCTGAATAGAACCAATTTCCGCTGCGCTCGGTCGCTCTTGCACCTGTGCGTAAGCCCAGTTAAAAGCCAGGAATAATAGACAAAATAGAATGACCATGCAGATATTCCTGAAGTTTTATCATTTTGTCGAAGTCATCGCTTTTTTAGCCATAGCAGGCAAAATGATTCGCTGACTTCAACACTGGCAAATTAAAAATAAGAGGCCACTGAGAAAATTATGCCATTGCTAGATTCCCTCTGATCGTAGATTTCGTAGTCCAGCTTCATCACCGTCTCCTCCTCGGGCCGAAAGTTTAGACCAAAAGTGTAGCGGGTCTCATCACTGCCCCCCAGATCAATATGATCATAACGCAGAGAAGCAGTGAAAATAGAATTGGGGAACTGCTCTATGGCCCCGGGCAAAAAGTGGTAGCCCAGTTGGACATAATACCCGGCCCGGCTATCGTTATCAACCTCTCCGACAGAAGCGCTGGCATACTCTGCCTTCACGTCAAAGGGACCGGTATTATAGCTCCCATCAAGGGCTAATATAGTTAGGTTTTTATCACCGGCGTCATCGTAGGCCCCATGGTGAAAAGAAGTACCTAGGTCCAGGCCCAAAAAGGGACTATAGCTAAAGCGGCCGACCAGGGATTTTTCCTCGTTGTTGTCTTTTTTGTGGCTACCTCGTCCCGACCGGATACGATCCCCTGCTTTCTCATTAAAGCCATTTACCAGGTAGAGTTCGTACTTGAGCAGCGCCTCTTCGCTGGGGTAAAAAGTGCCCCATAGACCCATGCCTGCTTCACTGAGGGTGGTTGGGATTATTTCCCTGCTTACCAGCGGACGGTTGCTCAAATCGTTGAGCGGGCTATCGTGGATTAAATTGAAGAGACCCAGGGGAGAAAGAATTACGCCCCCCCTATAGTTCAGTCCCTCGGAGAAACTGATGTCCAAGGTGGCAAATTCGAGTTT
>CAXFTV010000517.1:0-6423 GCA_964005845.1 uncultured bacterium | reverse complement strand
TGGGCGTAGAAGCCTTTCCCACGCGCTGGCCGGAGCCGCCCCCGTACACGGACTTCCAGTGGTTTTTCGTCTACCTGGTACCTCTGCTCACCTGGATGGCTACTTTTTATTTGCTGGGTCTGTACGAGCGCCACAAATTCTCCGCCGCCCGCACGGTCGTGGCCGTGTCCCTGGGTTTTGCCGCCATCATAACCATGGTCTTTTTCTTCAAAGACTACAATTTTTCGCGCCTCGCCGCTGGTGCCGCCTGGGGATTCAATACTCTGTTGGTAGCCGGCTGGCGGCTGGCAGTTCAAATTCATCGGGGGCGCCAGCCGGTTCGGCGGCGCATCTTGCTGGTGGGGACGGATGGGTCGATGCAGCAGTTTCTGGAACACCTGGAGCAGTTGGGTGGACTGGATTACGAGATCGTGGGGCTGGTTGGGCAGGATGGCGCACAGCGCGGTGGCGCGGTGGGTGGCCGACAGGTCATCGGCCTGGTGGACGAGCTCCAGCAATTGGTTCAGGAATACGCCATTGACGAGTTGATCTTTACCACGGGGACGGTTCCGTACGTGCTGGAGAATGCGGGTAAACACAAGGAGGGGCGGCCTTTGCGGATTCGCATGGTACCGGAGTCTTTCACCGACCTGTTGGGGGATTGGGTCCCGACTAGAGCAGAAGAACTGCCGCTGATAGAAATATCGACCCGACCTTAAATTTGCTTGCCCTCGAGACCCTTCTGGCAGTATGTTCTGATTTTTCGGCAGTGTTTGAAAACTGTAAATCTTTCGAAAACTGGTGATGAAACGGCTGTTAATCGCTTTCCTCCTGATAGCAGTGGGGATCTTCTGGGCGCTGGAGCCGCCCTATACCAGGGCGCGCACCACCAGCATGTCCAGTCTCAAGCAGATGCTCGAAGTGCGCGACCGGATTCACCAGCACTACGTCGACCCGGTCGACAGCACCCGGCTGATCGATGGCGCAATCGACGGCATGGTCGCAGTGCTACCGGAAGGGGACAATGTTTATTTAAGCTCGACGGATATGAGCGAGGTGGCGGATTGGGAGGGGAATTTGTCGCCGCCAGCTATGGACAATCGGCAACAGGTGAAGCTCTTGAGCGAAGCCTTTCGCCGGGTGAATCGGCAATATGTCGCACCAGTTGCAGCCGATACCTTGAGCCGGGGGGCAATCTGGGGTATGCTGGCCACTCTGGATCCGCATTCCAGCTACGTGGGGCCGCAGGATTTAGAGCAGATGGTAGAGCGTTTCCGCGGGGATTTCGAAGGCATTGGCATCTACTTCGAAGTGCGCCAGGGGCGGCTCCTGGTCATTGCACCGATTTTGGGCTCACCGTCCGACGGAAAGCTGCGGGCCGGCGATCACATTACCATGATCGAAGGGGTGCCCACTGAGGGGATCACCACCGAACAGGTAATGAAGAAGCTGCGGGGACCAAAGGGCAGCCGAGTGCGGATATCGGTGCATCGGGAGGGGGAGAAAGACTGGCTGGAGGTGACTATCAAACGGGACCGCATCGCCGTGAGCAGCGTGCCCTATGCCTTCATGCTGCAGCCTGCCACGGGTTATATAAGGATAACCCGCTTTACCGAAAAGACCGGTGCGGAACTGGGCCGCGCCCTGGAGAATCTGCAGAATCAGGGGCTGGAGCGCCTGTTGCTAGATTTGCGCTCCAACGGCGGCGGGCTCCTATCCCAGGCCGTGGAGGTGGCCGATCGTTTTGTGGAGGAGGGCGAACTCATAGTTTATACCGAGGGCCGCAATGCCGCGGTGCGACAGGAATACCGGTCTCAGAATCCTCTCCGGGGCGAGCCCTTGTCGCTGATCGTCTTGCTCGATCACGGCAGTGCAAGTGCTTCGGAGATAGTGGCCGGGGCCATCCAGGATCTGGATATGGGGTTGATCGTCGGCCAGACCAGCTTCGGCAAGGGATTGGTGCAGGAGCAGTTTCCCCTGAACGCCGGTGGGGGCATGTTATTGCTGACCGTGGCGCGTTACTACACGCCGCTGGGTCGGTTGATCCAGCGGCCCTACACAGAGGATCTGCAGGCTTATATCCACGAGGGAATCGATGATCTGGATCCCAATGCCGTGGACAGTCTGCGAGCGGCCAAAAAGGTTTTTTATACTGGCTTGGGCCGCAGAGTTTATGGCGGCGGCGGAATTACCCCCGACGAAATCCTGGAAAGAGAGGAAAATTCCGCCTTTATGAGGCAGGTGCTAAGTAGCGGGGCGCTTTTCGATTTTTGCGGCCACTGGGTCGGCAGCCACAGCGACTGGACTACCGAATTCGCCGATTTTATGGGAAACTACACAGTGCCCGAGACGGCGCTGCAGGAATTCCTCGACGTGCTGAGCGCCAGGGATATCCAGGTGGACGAAGAAACGTACAAGGCGCACCTGGACGTCCTGCAGCGCGAGCTCAAGGCGGGGTTCGCCCAGGTTTTGTGGGGCGATGAGCGCCGCTATCAAATTTATATAAAAGGAGACCGCCAGATCTTGCGGGCGCTGGAGTTTTTTGCCGCCGCCGACGAGCTGGTGGCCAGGCGTCGGATGGAGAACCGTGACAGAAACTGATTTTTGTCGTAGATTAGTTACTCTTCATGAGCAGGGTTTGCATCAATATGGAGGTTTGGAATATGCCTGAACAGGGAATGCAACTAGCGGGGGGACGGGATATCGTCCTGCCCTTCAGCAAGGCAGTGGAAATCAGTCTGCGGAGCCTGAAGATCCGTTTCGGCCGTTCGCTGATTACCACCAGCGGTGTGATTCTGGCCATTGCCTTCCTCATGTCCGTGTGGAGCAACAACGCGATTATCGGTAGCCTCAGAGACGAGAACAAAAGCGAAATCAATCTGATGCTGCAGCAAAACGGCATAGAGACGGGGGTCAACGAGTCCGGCGAGGCTTCGGAAGAGTCGCGGGCGCGGATACGGGAAGAAGAGTCCAAGCAGGCCTGGCTGATCAGTCTTTCGCTGCTGGTCTGCGTCGTGGGAATCGCCAATGCCATGCTGATGTCGGTCACCGAACGCTTCCGCGAGATCGGCACCATGAAATGCCTGGGGGCGCTGGATTCGTTCATCGTCAAGCTCTTCCTGCTGGAATCTACCTGTCAGGGTTTTGCCGGTACCAGCGTCGGGATTTTGATCGGCCTGAGCTTGACCATGGGCCTGGCCCTGATGGACTACGGGGATTACGTCTTTAAATATTTTCCCCTCGCCCCGATCGGAGAGTCGGCGCTCTACGCCTTGGCAATTGGCACGCTGCTGTCTCTGATCGGCGCCATGCTGCCGGCCTATCGTGCCGCCAAGATGGAACCGGTGGAGGCCATGCGGGCCGATACCTGATCTGTGAGTACTGACCCGATAAGCGAAGCGTTAAAACAGGAGTGGTTGTGCCATGAGCGAAGAACGAGGACAGAATGGCCAGGAAGAACAGCGCACAGTGGTGCGGACCCAGGAGGTCAAGAAAGCCTACCAGATGGGGGAAATCACAGTCAACGCGTTGCGCGGCGTAGACCTGGAGGTCTATCTGGGGGAGTACATGTCCATCATGGGGCCTTCGGGTTCGGGTAAGAGCACCCTCTTCAATATGGTTGGTGGCCTGGACAAACCCACCGAAGGCAAGGTCTACATTGACGAGGTGGATGTGGCGCAGCTGGACGCCTACGAACTGGCCTGGCTGCGCTGTCGCAAGATCGGCTACATTTTCCAGTCCTTCAATCTAATTCCAGTAATGACGGCTCTGGAAAACGTGACTCTACCCATGGTTTTTGCCGGCCTGACCAGCGATGAGTCGCGCGACAAAGGTATGGATTTACTCGCCAAGGTAGGTCTGGGCGATCGCCACTCGCACAAACCTTTTGAGCTGTCGGGTGGGCAACAGCAGCGCGTCGCCGTAGCCCGTGCTCTGGCCAACGATCCGGCGGTAATTCTGGCCGACGAACCTACCGGTAACCTGGACCTGCGCACCGGCACTGAGATCATCGACTTGCTCAAGGATATGAATCAGAGCTCGGGGGTCACCGTCATTTCCGCGACCCACGATCACAAGATGCTGAGCGTCTCGGACCGCGTCGTGTGGATAGCGGACGGCCGCATAGACAATATCGCCCTGCGAGAAGATCTGGAAATCGAGGTAACCCAGGTAGAGGGCGAGTAGGCGGTAATTCTAGGCGACCGGTGGGCAGGAGGGGGCGTGTAATTCCGACTTTGACACCTGGAGCAACTGGCCCCCCGCCCTATTCCGCACCGCCATAAAACGCCGGCCGGCCCAATTCCCGGTCCGGCAGCTGGATCTGTGAATGTACCGCTTTCCGGCCAGTGCCGGTCGTGTTTTCCCAACGCTCTCATAAGACATCGGTCGATTCAGATTTCTCCTGGCCCTGAAGCCCGTATAGCCACAGCTTTTCAGGAAATACTGACTATTTCACTACCCCTACCAGACTATTCCACGGCTTTCTGGATTTCCGCTGTCGTCGCAGTGGTGGCCGTCGGTATAGCCAAGGCTGGCTTTGGCGGCGGTATTGGCGTTATTGCCACCCCGCTGATGGCTCTGACCGTTCCGGTGACGGATGCGGCGGCCCTGATGCTACCGCTGCTGATCGTCTGCGATTTTTTTGCCCTAAAACACTACCGGACCTGTTTTGACCGGCGCAGCGCCGCGCTGATGTTGCCGGGTGCGGTTGTGGGGGTAGGAGCGGGGGGCTTCTTTTTTGCGTATTTTCTCGACAATCAACGGGCCCTGGAGGTGGGGATCGGGGTACTGGCGCTGGGTTTCGTATTTTTTCAGGCGGTGCGGTTCTTGCTGTTGGGATTTCTGGAAAAGCGACATCCGCCGGCACTGGAAGGTATTGCCATGGGGGCGATTTCGGGCTTTACCTCTACACTGGCTCACGCCGGGGGACCGCCGGTGTCCATTTATTTATTGCCACAGAGATTGCCGCGGGATCTATTCGTCGGCACCACGGTGATTTTTTTTGCCGCTCTCAATCAGATCAAACTGATTCCCTACTACAGTTTGGGGCTGCTCAAAATCGGTAATTTGATGACCATTTTGCTGCTGGCGCCCTTGAGTTATATTGGCGTTCGGCTGGGAATTTACCTGAAGGAAAGATTTACCGATGTGTGGTTCAACCGAGTGGTCTATACCATTTTGTTTCTAGCCGGGGGACAACTGATACTGGGGAAGAGTCTGCTGGGGATGCTTTGGGGCCGGTAAAGGGGCGTCATTACTTCGCCAGAGATCGCGACCTATATGGCCTGCATGGTTGGCCCGAGGTTGGTTGGGAAGGGGGACTCCGGGGTGGTTTGCGAAAAATCGCAGGGATGGACCGGGGGTCGCAAAAGCGAGAGGCCCAATCCCCTTATGGCCGCCACCGCTGATTTAGTCCGGGAGCTATTATTTCCACTTGACAGAAGAAGGGCAGGTATTTAGTTTCAAAAATCGCCCGGTCGAATTTTATTCTGGATGAAATGCAATCAATGCGCGCTCGTCTTCCTTTTTTTTTGCATCGATACTGGTGGTGCTCCTGGCACAATATTAGGAGAGTTGGAAGAATGCGTCCACCTGTCGAGCTATAAACTCTAGTTTAACTGCCAATTCCAACAAAACCGCGGACGCATCTGATGCGTTCGCGGTTTTGTTTTTAACGGAGAAAGAAAAATGTCTTGCAGCCACGAGCACGATCCGAGCGTTCGGGTCTACCGGACCGCGGGAGGGGTGGAAATTACTCGCAGGGTCGAGGCGCTGCCCCAGGACGGTCCGCTGGAAAACGTCCTGGCACACATCGACGCCCGCCGCGGCGCTGTTTTTGCCAGCGGCTACGAATATCCGGGGCGCTACAGTCGCTGGGATGTGGGCTTTGTGGATCCGGCATTGGAACTGGTTGCACAGCAGCGAGATTTTGTGATGCGCGCCCTGAATCCGCGCGGCGCGCAACTGCTGCGGATTTTTAGCCTGGGTCTGGAGGGCCATGCCCACCTGGCGGCGCTGGCGGTCCACGATCTGGAATTGCGCGGAGAAATCCAGCCTATGCCCGACTATTTCCCCGAGGAAGAGCGCAGTAAACAACCCACTATCTTCAGCATGCTGCGAGCGCTGGTACAGCAGATGTACGCACCCGAGGATCGCCACCTCGGATTTTATGGGGCCATGGGCTACGATCTGGTATTTCAGTTCGAGCCGATTGATCTGCGCCATCCGCGCGACCAGAAAACTCCGGATTTACACCTGTTTCTGCCCGATGAGCTGATCGTTGTGGATCACCAGAAGGAGCTGGCGTTGAAGTATCAGTACGATATTGAATACGCGGGTTTTTCGACGGTGGGCCTGGAGCGCGAAACGGCTTCGCTGCCGGCACAGCGCGGTCTCGCTTCGGAGGTGAGGAGCGATCATGCGCCGGGGGAATACGCCGACAAG
>CAXFTV010000516.1:0-7473 GCA_964005845.1 uncultured bacterium | reverse complement strand
TTGGCCAGCGCTATATATTTGCGACGGTGAAGCGCAGTGAGATTTCGACCCAATTCCGGCTCAACTACGCGCTCCACCCCGACCTGAGTCTGCAGGCGTACATGGAACCTTTCGCCGCCGCCGGCCGCTTTTACGACTTTGGCGAACTGGCGCTTCCACGGCAGCGCCACCTGCGGCACTACGACGCCGTGGAGCGCACCGCTGCCGGCGACTGGAAGGTCGTGGATGGCGCGGCGAGTTTCGCGCTGGCCAATCCCGATTTCAACAAGCGCTCGTGGCGCAGCACCACGGTGCTGCGCTGGGAGTGGCGGGGGGGCAGCACGCTGTTTTTCATCTGGCAGCAGGATCGCGCTGCGGTGGAAGAGCACGGGCAGCAGGTCGGGCCCGGGGCGTTGTGGGAGGGCTGGAATGCCCTGGGAAAAAACGTCTTTGGAATCAAGTTGCGCTACTGGCTGCCGCTGGAATGAGCAGAGTGCCGGTCCAGTTTTATCTCCCTGGCGCTGGCGCGGATTCGGCCGCTTGCCGCCGTGGTCCGGGGGCGGTGGGAATGCCACCTTTTGTAAAAGGGAAAGGACTACCAACATGATACCACGCAGCGATTTGCAGGCAGAGGAAGCACCCCACTGCGAAGTGGTCCAGCTGACATCCGGAGCGCTGCCGAGTTCGCATCTGTACATGGAGGCGCAGATTTTCGCCCCGGACTCCAGCCGCTTTCTGCTGCACGAGTCGGCCACCGCCCACGGGTCGGACAAGGACGATCCCCGCCACCGCTATCTGGTCTGCGATCTGGATGACAACTGCGCTCTGCGTCCGCTGACCGAAGAAGTCGGGGCGACGGCGCCCTCGGTGGCGCCCGATGGCAGGTACGTTTATTATTTCGTCGACGAAACGCAGGTAAACGGAGGCAGACTTTCGCTGCGGCGCGTGCGGCTCGATGGCACGGAGCGGCAGACCCTTCTCGTCGTGGACACCCCGCTTCCCGGCACCGACCGCCAGCCAAGCCGCATCTACCCTCTGTCGACGATTCGCGCGGATGGGCGGAAAATCGCCCTGTCGTGTTTTCTCGGCAACGGAGAGCCTGAAGGGATACTCTGGGGGCTGATGGTTTTCGCTCTCGACTACCCTGCAGTCGAGCTGATTCTGAGCGGCGAAAGCTGGTGCAATATCCACCCGCAATACTGCCGTTCTAGCGATCCGGAACATCTGCGCGATCTCCTCATTCAGGAGAACCACGAAAATGTCTGCACGCCCGGCGGAGAAATTCAACGCCTCGTCGGAGGAGCGGGTGCCGATATACACGTGATCGGGGACGATGGCGGGGATTTGCGCAATATGCCCTGGGGCCGCGACGGCAACGAATACTGCCAGGGGCACCAGTGCTGGCGCGGCGCTTCGGCGTGGGCCATTACCAGCACCGGAACGAAGGAGCCGCCCGAGCGGCAGCTCATAGAATCCAGAGCGGTGCCGCCGGCGCAGCATCGCGGCCTCGCCGCCCCGGGTGGCGTCCGCAATCACCTCAGCGCCAGCTTTTCAGGGCCTTGTTTCTCCCACTTCGCCACGGATATTTCCGGCACCCGGCTGGTTACGGATACGACCGCCGAGGATCGGGGCGGCCGCGTGTTCGCCGCGGCTCTTGGACGGGCGGGAGAGGATCCGGCCTCATCCTGGCGCTGTCTCGCCCACCCCCGTTCTTCCTGGAAAAAGGAAGCGCATATCCATCCCTTCCTATCCCCCGATGGCACCCGGGCCTTCTTCAACTCGGATGAATCGGGCCTGCTGCAGGCCTACATGATCCAGGGATTGGAAGCGGTGGGGTGATTGCCTGCGCCAGCGCTCGTGGCCTGGAGCCACAGCGCGCAGTGCCGCCGGCAAACGCAGAGAAGCTTTGTCGCCACCGGGCTGCCGGGGTGGCTAATTCCGCTGTCTGGGTCCCGACCTGAGCAGTCTTGTGAAAGGAGAAATGGCATCGTGATTATCGAATGGAACAACCACATGTTCAGCGGCGATCAGGAGCGTTTTCCACTGCACCCGGAGTCGCCTTATACCCCTGGCTTCCCGGCGGGCGAGCCGCTGGATATCTATCTGGCGCACATGGACCGGGAGGGCATCGACCGGGCCGTGCTGGTGCAGCCGGCGCCCTACTGGGAGGACCACCGATTGATCCTGGATTGCCTGGCGCGCGCGCCGCAGCGCTTCAGGGGAGCCTGCTTGTTCAGGCCGCACCTGGCGGATGGGCCGCAGCAGCTGGCCGCACTGGTGGCGGCGCAGCCGCTGTTCGTCGCCCTGCGCTTCCACCTGCTCGGAGGCAAGAAGCTGGGGCCGGACAGCACCCTGGAGCCGGGGGTCCAGGCCCTGTGGGAGAAGGCGCTGGAACTGGGCCTGATCATCGAGTTGCACATGGATGCCACCTTTGCCCTGCCGGTGGCCAATATGTTGCGCGCCCACCCGGAGTCCACCGTGGTCATCGACCACCTGGCCGAGGCCGGCTTCAAGGACGGCACCCCGGTGGAATTTGCCAATTTGCTGGATCTGGCCTGCTTCGAAAAGGTCTACATGAAGCTTTCGGGTTTGAATCACTTCGCCAAAGACGAGCCGCACTATTTGAGCGCGCGGCCCTTTACGCGGCGGATTATCGCCGAGTTTGGCCCCGATCAGCTGGTGTGGGGCAGCGGCGTGCCCGGGATCGTGGACGCGCATATGCCGGAGTATTCGGCGGCGCAGCGGCAGCAGGTGAAGGGGGGCAATCTGCAGGGCTTGCTGGGATTTTCATAAGGGGGATCTGCAGCCCTTAGCGCTTTTCCCCCAGGCGAGAAAGGGCAGCTCGACAGGGGAAAAACGCCGCTCAGAGGGCGGGAAAGTGGGCGCGGCAAAGCCGCCGCAGCGGGATGTTCAGCTCAGCATATTCCTGAATTCGCCCGGGGGCACGGTCCCGTCCTCTCCTCTGAGCCAATCCCACATCTCCTGGCGCAGTTCCCACTCCTTGTAATAATCCGAGCTGTAGCCCTCGATGCCGACCATTTTGCGGATCTGCGTCCGGGCGGTCGCTGTGGCGGTTTCGGGCTGGTGGTTCCAGGTAGGGGCGCGGGGCGCGCTGACGCGGTCGAAGAGGAATTTTAACATGTAGCGCTTGTGTGCCGTTTTGTTGCGCGTGGCCGCGTGCCATAGATCGTAGTGGGTGATGGCGACGGTGCCGGCATTGACCGTGAGCGGGACCTGGCCCTTGATATTGGCATAGGTCGCCAACTGGTCGGTGGGCGCGTTGCGGAAGTGGGTTCCGGGCATGATGATCGTCGGTCCCAGGGCCGCGGGCACGTCGTGCGGGTAGTACATGGCCAGAACGCACCACACCTGGTGATGCCGTACATTGGTGCCGTCCTGGTGCCAGGTCTGGCTGCGGCTGCCGGGGGCATTGACGTGCAGGGCCCGGTGTCCATCCATCTGGAAATCTTCACCCAGCAGGCTGGCGAGGGCCCCGCTTACTCTGGGGTGATCGTAGACTTCCTGGAGCATGGGGACACGCGCCAGGATTTCATTGCCGGGGTTGCTCTCGAGGGCGTCTATCTGGGCGCAGATGGAGGCGTTGAACTCGGGTGGAAACTGCGGTTCGACGAGGTGGTATCCCTGGGCGATAAATTCGAGTACCTGGGCGTCGCTCAGCAGATTTTCTCTGTCGAGGGCAAGGGCGTCACTCATCGTAGACCTCTATTTTTTCGAGAATGAATTCATAGCCGATAATATCGATTTCGCGGTCTTCGAAGCGGCCGCGCTGGTCCGGGAACTGGACCACGCGCCAGCCGTCCACGACGGCGGCATGCACTGATGCGTAGGGCAATTCGACCGCCTCGGGTTCGATTTCCGCCACCGCTCCGGCGAGCGGTTCGTGCAGGGCGGCGCCGACTACTTCGGAGAGGATGTTGGGGCTGCGTGCGTGCAGGTAGAGGATTCTCTGGCGCTGCTGTTTAGGCGTCGTCATGGGTTTTTGTGGGCCCTTTTAGCGCTGGGATGCACCGGTCCTGGAGCATCGCAAAGTCAGTACTTCTTTAAGCGGTCGTGCACGGCCGGCTTCGAGTTACTGCACGGCCGCTATTGCGCGCTATTTTGAAAAAATCAATTCTCGCGCCCCGCGCTATAATATAAAATGCCGGCGGCGCCGGGGGCAACACCCCGGGCGCCCCCTAGCGGAGGAAATCGGCTAGGCGCTCTCCAATGATCATAGCGGTCACGTTGGTGTTGGCGCGGACGCAGTCGGGCATGATCGAGGCGTCGGCCACTCGCAGGCCCTCGATACCGCGGACCTTGCCGCATTGATCGACCACCGCCATCGGGTCCGAGTCGGGGCCCATTTTGCAGGTCGACGAGACGTGGTGAGAGGTGGTGGCCGCACCCATCATCCACGCATCCAGGGCGGCGTCCGACTCCAGCTCGGCAGCCGTCGGGCCGAGGCGCTCGGCAATGAGTTCGTCCAGGGCCGGGTGGGCGGTAAAATCGATGGTCATGCGCACGCCTTCGCGCAGGCGCTCGCGGTCGGAGGATTCGGCCAGGTAGTTGTAGTCCAGCACGGGTTGTCGATGGGGATCGGCAGAGGCGAGCCCGAGCCGGCCGGCGCTGGCGGCCAGGTAGATGCAGGGCACCAGATAAAAGCCGAAAGATCTGGAAGTCGAGATGGCGTAGTAGCCCTCCTCGGTGGCAAAAGATGCCGGCAGAATAAACATATCGTTGCGCAAATCGGAGCCGCTCGCCGTATAGCGCAGCGCGACCTGTAGCCTGGGTTCAGTACCGTCGAGTATGAAGCTATCGCGCGCTCTCAAGGTCACCGGTACCTGCGGATGCTCGCGCAAGTTCTCGCCGACGCCGGGCAGGTCGCGGATCACGCGGATGCCCTGTTCTTCGAGCTGGGCGGCCGGGCCGATACCCGATAGCAAGAGCAGGTGCGGGGAGCCGATGGCGCCGCCGCACAGGAGCGTTTCGCCGCCGTATTCAGAGGAGATATGGCCGCCGCACTCTACCTGGACGCCGATTGCCCGGCCGCCCTCGAGCAGGACGCGGTGGACCAGGCAATCCGCTTTGATCGTCAGATTGGGGCGCCGGCGGGCCTGGTTCAGATAGCCGATCGCCGTGCTCTGGCGGATGCCGTCGGGGTTGTTGAGGGGCAGCGGCCCGATGCCGGTGGAATCGGGGGCGTTGTGGTCGGGACAGTCGGGGTAGCCGGCGGCGCGGCAGGCCGCGTAGAAGGCGCTGTGTTCGGGGTTGAGTTCGCGGTCTTTGAAACGCCGGATGGGAATGGGTCCGGCGCTGCCGTGGAAATCGTCGTCGAAATCGGGGTCGGCCTCGTTCTTGCAGAAGTAGGGGAGCAATTCCCGGTAACTCCATTTGTCGTTGCCCAGTGCGGCCCATGCATCGTAGTCTTCGGGGACGCCGCGGAGAAAAATCTGCGCGTTCACTGCGCTCGAGCCGCCGACGATTTTGCCTCGGGGCACGAAGAGGTCGGTATTGCTGGCGGTGGCCCGGGCGGTGTAATCCCAGCCGAATTTCGTCCCGCGCCCGAAGGCCCGCGCCCAGAGGTTGGGATCGCGGCCGTAGCCGAATTTGATTTCCTCGGGCAGTTGCTCGAAGCGGGGGAAGTCCGGCCCCGCCTCCAGGAGCAGCACCGAGCGCGTCGAATCCTCGCTGAGCCGGGCCGCGAGGATGGCTCCGGCCGCGCCCGCGCCGACGATAATTATATCGTATTTCATTTGTTCGACCTCCGCGATTGACTTTCAGGGGCTGAAAAATAGGAAGTAATATATGCATTCGCAACAAGGGGAGAACGCGCAGGTTCTGGCCGCAGGTGCAGCGGCAGCGACAGCAGCTGTTGACTCGATCCGTCGCGGTAAATTATCTTTGCGCACTCTAAGTGCGGAAGGCCCGCGCCCGGTTTGTCCCGATAAAGGCCTGCGGGCGGCGGCGAAGTGGTCGAATCAAGATGCCGGAAAGGACGAAGATGATTGAAGTCGATGCGCGGGAATTCATGGCCGAGGGCTATCTCATCCTGCGCCAGGTCATTCCACCGGAAATGCTCGAACCACTGCGCCAGAGCGCCGCAAGGGTGCTCTATCGCCGCTGGCCGCAAGGTATTCCCGCCGCTGCGTTCCAGCCCATGATCCACGGCCTGGAACGCTATATCGACGAAGATAGCGCCAATCTGGTGGAGTTTTGCCTGCACGAAAATGTTCTGGGGACGACGCGACAATTGATGGGCGGGGTCGAAGTGGCTCCGAGCGCCATTTTCATGATGTACAATCCGGTGCGCGATTTCGGACCGTGGTGGTGGCATCGGGATGTGAGCCCGCTGGGCACCAAGGGCCCCCTGCAGGGGCTGCAGCAGGATACGCTGGCCAATGGGCCGGTGCACCTGCACTGGAATATCGCCCTCTATGACGACGACGTCTACTGGGTGGTGCCGCGCAGCCACCTGCGGCCCAACAGCGAGGCGGAAAATCGCCAGCTGGGGGCGGTGCCGCACAGTTACGCCCATGCTCAGCTGCCCCAGGGCGAAAAGCGCCACGAGCCGCTGCCCGGCAGTCTTTGCGCCGACCTCAAAGCCGGGGATGCCATCGTCAATCATCTGGAGCTTTTTCACTGGGGCAGCAACTACGGCCCGCGGCAGAGGCGGACCTATCACATTGGCTATCGGACCTTTGAGGGGCCGCGTTATTTTTACGAGGGTTTCAGCCGGGAATTCGAATTCACCCGCTACCTGAAGGCCGAATCGCGGGCTCTGTACGAGCGTTGGGCGGGTATGTACGAAGCCGAGTGCAATGTAGTCGAGGCGGTATTCCGCGCCATCATCGAAAGGGATGAGGGCGGCTTTCTGCAGGGCCTGGCGCAGCTGCATCCGGGCGCGTCCATGCGCTTCGTGTGCCTGATCCACCTGTGCCGTATCGCGCAGCAAATGGAGCGGGGCAACGAGGCCGAATTCAGCCCGCGCTTCACCGGGGCACAGATTCAGAGTCTGTGGCAGCGCTTTGGGCCACTGGACGAAGCATTGCAGACAGAAGAGGAGAACTACCTGCCCGGCCTGCAGATCAAGGGGCCCTCGAAATACCGGCTGTACGAGCTGCCCGAGGATTTCGGCATCGACGAATTCGTGGCTGGCTGGGGCACCAATTAACAAGGGACAAAAATGAAAAAAATCAACGCCGATATGCCTTTCATCGAAGCGCCCCAATGGGCCCTGCTCGAGCGCAGTCTGATCGATCTCATGAACGACGCCGTCGAGCTGGTGATGAAAAAATACGTGCATCCGGACGGCTCTATCATGTGGCCCACCACAGAGGATTTTTCCGGCATCGATGGTCTCGACGACGCCTACGAGAGCTTCCACAACTGGCCGCTGCTGTACCTGCTCGGCGGCGACGATAAATTGCTGCACTACTCCCACAGGACATTTGCTGGCATCACGCGGCAGTTCGGGCGCCACGACTGCGGCCACGG
>CAXFTV010000515.1:0-6410 GCA_964005845.1 uncultured bacterium | reverse complement strand
GTCATCGTGCCGGTGGGTTCGGTGGAACAGCACGGACCGCACTGCCCGATGGACGTGGACATCTCGGCTCCCTTTCACATGGCCGCCGCGGTGGCGCGCCGGATCGAGGATTTCCCGGTAATTGTCGCGCCGCCGATATGGAGCGGCTTCACCCATTACAACATGGGATTTCCCGGCACTATCAGCCTGCGCCTTGAGACTTTCCAGATGTTATTGGCCGATGTCTTCCGCAGCATTCACGCCAACGGTTTCAAACGCATTGTCTCGGTCAACGGCCATGGCGGCAACGCCGCTCCCTGTCGCGCCGTGAGCTGGCAGGTGGCCGAAGAGGATATCTTCACCCTGACTTTCAATTGGTGGGATATCGTCGAGGACGAGCTGCGCCAATGGAGTGCTACCAGCGAGGGCGTGGGCCATGCCGGCGAGTGGGAAACCGCGGTGCAGTTGCACCTGCGCGCTCACCTGATTGCGCAGCAGCATATCGTCAAAGACGATACCGGTACCAAGCCCTTCGCGGGCGCGCTGGCCTTTGCCGAGTTTGCCGAACGCCGGCGCGATACCCTGGAGGACACGGGCGTCATGGGCGATGCCACCGTTGCCAGCGCCGAGAAAGGCCAGCGCATCTTCGCGCTGGCTTGCGAGCGCCTGGAAAAACTGGCGCGCGAATACCACGCCTTGCCGGTGCGCCACTACCGCGAATTCGGCAGCCATTGCACCTGAAATGCTGCGGCGGCGGACAATAAAACGCTACCAGGCATAACTATGCCGCAACAGGGCATGTCGACGACATAAAAACCTATTATGGCCTAAGGAGGCACTCTGGCGCACTGCATAAATAATTTCGCCGCGGCCGATTTCTACCTGCGGGAAAAATAAGCAGACCAGTTTTCCGTCGCTTCAAAACCGAGGATGCGCCTGGCCTTTTCCATGCTGTATTTTCCGTGCCCCTCGTAGCTGAGCATATTGAATTCCTGGTAGCAGTCGGGTATGGACGCAATTTCGAGCGCCAGCCGGCAGGCCAGCTGCAAGTCCTCCCAGACGATCGTAAAGGGTTGAATCTCGCGGCCGCGAGGTTCTTTGTCCGGCCGCGGCCCCAGGCCATTAAAAACGAAGTAGAGGGTCTGAATTTCATAGGTTCTTGCGTAGATCCGGCAGATTTCACCCGACAGCATTTTGGTGATGCTGTAATAGCCCGTCCCCGCTGCCGGGGGTACATCCACAATGTCGAAGTCGTGATCGTAGTTGAAACGGTCGTTTTGCGGTCCGGTGTGAATCACCTTTTCGATGCCCCGTTCAGCCGCCGCCTTCATGACGTGCCAGGCCCCCCGGGCATTGACGTGAAAACTGTAATCGGGATCGTTTCTGTTGACTGTTAAATTGATGATGGCATCCATGCCCCTTGCCGCATCGAGTACTTGCCGATAGGAGGTAATATCGACCTCGACCATCTCCCTGCCCTCGGGATGGGGTACGATATCGGCCAGACGCAACTCGTAATCGTCCTCCAATCCCGGCGCCAAATAGGGTCCTATACCGCCGCAAGCACCCAGTAGCAATACGCGTTTTTTCATCAAGCCCCTCCGGCGCTGCGAAAATTGTGGGTGGGTTTATAACCCATTCTCTCTGCCTGAGAGATCAGGAATTTGGGATTGTCCAGCGGTGCGCAGATGTGGTAGATCGCCCAGCGCGATGCCCAGCGCATCGCGGCGCTGGCATCGCGCCTCAGGACCTGGCGAAAGGCCTGCACCACATCCCGCAAATCGACCCATTGCAGATCCTCCTGACAGCCGACGACCTCTTCTTCCAGGACCAATCTTCCCAGGCGCAGAGCCGTGACTGTAATCGGGTAATCACGGGCGAATTCCCGGCAGGTGAGTTCCCCCATATAGCGACTCATACAAGCCATCTCGGGTCCCGGCAGCGGTTTGTGGTATTCGCTTATATAGACCGTGTCGGGATAGCCGGCGAAAATTTCGAGACTGCTGGCATAGACAAACTTATCGACGCCGGCTTCGACCCCGGCCTTGAACAGCACGTGGGTCCCCCGCGTCGCCAGATCGAGCAGTTCCCGCTCGCACTCAAGCGGATCTGCGGGCAGATCCTGGGGGGGCTCGCCGGTGTGAATCACCGCGTCGATATTGCGCACTGCTTTCCACGCAATCTCGGGATCCACCAGACTCCCCTGAACCAGCTCGACCTCGTCGTTTAATTCTTTGGGAGCAGAACTATCGAGGAGCCGCAGCTTGTGATCGCCAAGCAAATCGGCAGCCAGGGCCTGCCCCAGTTGACTGGCGGCGCCAGTTATCAGGATATGCATCAATCCGCTTTCTTTTTTACCCCTGGGTATAGCTCGTTCAAACCTGCTGCAGGGCGCGCCAGCGGCAGTAGTAAACGCGCAGTTGTTCGGGCAGTGCACCCCTCACGTTTTCGGCTAGCAGCCATGCGTAACGGTCGTCCTTCTCCATGCGCGGCTCGGGTCGACGGCGTCATCGGCAATGAAATAACCCTGGTCACGGTAGTCCTGCAGCTGCTTTTCAGTAGCCATCCCGCACCTTTTTCTGCTGCTCTTCCCCCATAGAGCGGCGGCGCAGCCGGTATTCCACTCCATTGCTCATGCTGAGCAATACTCGGTCTCGTCTGCATCTACGAGTTTGACGAGCATTGTTTTTAGCTACCCGGCATCATATTTCCGCAGCTTGTCAATGCGGCAATGCCTACCCCTCTTAACCGCAGCCCCAGAGCACCTCAATGGAAAGCCATGGCAGAGCCCGGCGAAATTTCATCGGGTGAACACAGTGCCCCTTACATAGGCCGCATCGTCGGATGCCAGCAGCGCCAACACTCTAGCTACTCCCTCCGGTTCGCCCAGCGCCGACTGCCAGGCTTCGAGCGCCTCCTCCGGGTCCTGCCCTTCTCTTTCCGCTATCTCGCGTATGGCCTCCAGCTTGAGCGGTGTTGAAATATCATTTGGACAGACGACATTGACGCGGATATTTGCCGGCTCGAGTTGCTCGGCCAGGGTGAAGGCCAGCCCGTGCACGCCGCCCTTGCTCGCTCCGTACGCCACCGAAGCGCTGCTGCTGGTTACCCCGGCAGTGGAGGCAATGAATAGAATTACGCCACCACCGCTGCGCTCCATCGGCTGGACGGCGTGTTTCGTGGTCAGAAATATGCCTTTCAAGTTTACATCGATTACCCGCTCCCAGGCCTTCGCTTCGAAGAGGTCGACCCGCACCCTGGGGGCGAGAAAGATGCCGGCGCAATTGACCAGCACATCGAGGCGACCGAAGTCGCGCTCTACCGCCGCGCTCAAAGCAGCGGCATCGGCTTCCACGGAAATATCCACGCGCACAAAGCGGGCCTCGCCGCCGGCCGCTTCGATCGCGTCCACGGTCTCCATGCCCTGCGTCCGGTCGAGGTCTGCAACCACCACCCTGGCTCCTTCGGCCGCAAAGAGCAGGGCCGTTGCCTTGCCGATGCCACTTGCGCCTCCGGTGACGATGACCACTTTATCCTTTAATCGCATGCATGGTCCTTTCTAGGCGGGCAATTCCCAGCGCGACCACAGCAGACTGCACTTGTCTCCGGCGGCGGTGGGTTTCTGGTAGTACAGCGTCAGCAAGCTGCCGTCGCCCAGCTCCACCGTCGATGGATAACCCAGATCACGATCTGGACCATCGTCGCGCAGGATGTAGTGATAATCCCAGCTGTCCCCCCCGTCGCGGCTGATCATAAAGCGCTCTCCGTAGGGCTCCTGGCGATAACCATAGGAGCCGATCAGAGCGCCGCTGGAATGATTCAACAGATGCGGCGGACAACCGTGAAAATTAAGTGGAGCAGCTGGACTCCAGGTGCGGCCGCCATCCTCTGAAATAGTCTGCATCATGGAAAAGTTGATCAATCCGAGATCTTCGATTGGACTCGTACTATTGCGGGTATTCTCGATGCGTATCAAGCCCAGCAATCTTCCATCGGGCAATTCCGCCACATGCGGCTCGTGGTAGCTGCCTTCGACCGTGCCCGGGTACAGCGGCACGGCGCCGAGCTTTTCCCAGGTGCGGCCTTCGTCGGCGCTTTTCATCGCAGCGATGGAACCCTGCCCGGCCAGGAATCCCGCCATTTCCACGAGGAACTCCTTGCCGAAATAAAGCAACTCGCCGCTGCGCAGGAGGATGGGCCCGTGCGGCGCGGTGAGCGGCACTTTGAGCGGCTCGTTCCAGGATTCGCCGCGATCGTCGCTGGTGCTGATCCAGGCCCCGGCCCAGCGCCTGGCATTCTCCTCGGTCATGCGCGCATAGCCTTCGCGCCAGCGCTCGATTTGGTCCCCGGCGCGCTCCGCCTTTTCCAATGAATGAACGGTAAACCACGATATCAGCAGTTTGTCCTGCCCCAGCCCCAAGACGCCGGTATCGCGATCGTCGAGGGGTGAATCATGGGCCACCTGCGGACTGGTCCACGACTGCCCATCGTCGCTACTGGTGCAGATCACGTTGCGCCCGAAGGGACAAACATGGGCGTTGCGCAGACCCGAGGCCGCCGCCACCAGGGTGCCGTCTTCCATGCGAGCCAGGGTCGGCCAGCCGAAATAACCGAAAAAATCATCTGGAAACGAACTGACTACTCCGTGCCGGGCTTCTACCTTCTGGTTTACTTCGCGCAGTTGCATACGCTCACTCCTTTCTGATCTCATTTGTGCCACCTCCCCAATTCACTCCCACGCTGCGGTGGCCACACCGCGTTCGGCGAGGGCCTGCAGCAATTGTTCCCAGGCCGTATCGGCAATCGGGATGCCCTGGCGCCAGCGCTGCCGGCGCTCCTCCCAGCCGCGCTGGCCGGGAAAGCGCACTGGCTGGTCAGGATCCAGCGCTTCGATGGCGCCGATCTGCTCGAGCAGACTCTGAACGCGGCGCGCGAAGGCCTCGCTGCCCCCGAACACTGCCGGGTCCAGAGCCATAATAAAAAAGGTGCCATGGTAGGGCAGGTCGGTGCGGCTGAGGGGTGGAATCTGCTGTCCGATCGGGCTATCTGCCAGGCCGCAGCACAACGCATCGACGAGCAGCCCGAAGCCGTAGCCGATTGGACCGGCAACGGGAAGAATCCAGCCACTCGTCAAATCCTCCAGCTCGGTACTCGGCCGTCCATCCGAATCCAGGACCGCATCAACGGGCAACTGCCCACCTGCCCGCAGCGCCTGGGCCTTGAGCTTGGCGGCCGAGAAACCGGTGGAAAAATCGAAGACGATGGGATCGCCAGCACCGGCGGGAATGCCGTAGGCGATGGGGTTGGTACCGTGTAAACCCCGCTTGCCGGCAAAGGGGGTCACGCGCGGTGCGCACGCTGTAGCCGCCAGACCGATCAGGCCCTGGCGAGCAGCCTGGATAGCGTAGTGGGAAATCGCTCCGTTGTGATTGTTCTGCCGCACCACCGCAGCGGCCAGACCGCTGCCCCGCGCCTTGTCTATGACCCGCCGCGTCGCTTCCATACTGGCGTAGAAGCCGTCCCCCTGATGGGCGTCCAGCACGGCGCTCGCCGGCGTCTCTACGACAATCTCCGGCTCTCTGCTAGCATGGAGGCGCCCTCCATCTACCAGGTCCAGATAGAGGGGCAGCAACTGAATGCCGTGACTGTCGATACCGCGCAAATCGGCCTCGATCAGCCCTTCGATAGCAATCTGGGCGATGTGTTCGGGTGCTTCTATTCGCCTAAAGACAGCCCGACACAGGCGCCGGGCTGTTTCGAGTGTCACCTGCATATATTTCACCTCGCCGGATATCGCTGGCGGACTTGCGAGAGAAGAATTCGCCAGAATCTACGCCCTTTCTCGAGTGCCGGCAAGCGACCTTGCCGCGAAGACTTGATAAGCCTTGCAAGTTGCTGTATTTTGGGCTCCCACAACAAACAATCCTTTGCGCCATACCCTAGCTATACAACGCTCGAGGGTCTGGGCCGCTCAGGCGCAAAACCGAATATTTACCCGATCCATCCCCCTTTCCCCAAAGGTGATCTAAATGGACCCAACCGATCTGTGTTTTTTATCCGCCCTGGAACTGGCTGAACTGTACCGCGAGCGCAAGCTATCCCCTGTAGAAGTGACCAGCGCCATTCTGGACCGCATCGACCAGCTCAACCCCGCACTCAACGCCTTTGTCACAGTGAGCGCAGATCTCGCCCGCGAACAAGCTCGCACCGCCGAGGCAGCCTACGGCGGCAGCGACCCGATCGCGCCGCTGGCCGGCATCCCCATGAGCATCAAAGATCTGGTCGCCACCCGCGGCATTCGCACCACCCGCGGTTCCCTGCTCTCGGCCGACTGGATACCCGACTTCGATGCCCCCGTTGCGGCGCGCCTCTACGCCGCCGGCGCCGTGATGCTGGGCAAAACAAATACCCCGGAACTTGGCTGGAAGGGC
>CAXFTV010000514.1:0-2301 GCA_964005845.1 uncultured bacterium | reverse complement strand
TTGCAAGAAGACAAAACGGCGCACGAGGTGGAGTGGCAGAGCGGCCGCAAGCTAGCCGAGCTCGACGAGCCCGTGCGCCTGCATTTCAGCCTGCGCCAGAGCCGGCTGTATTCCTTCCAGATCGCCGGGTGAGCCGGCCAGGAGGCCAGTCTTCCGTCAAAAGGTCGTCCGGTCCGCCGAGCGCGGGTCGCGCACCAGCGTGCCGCTGTGGTAGACGCCTTTCATGGCCCGTCCGCGCCAGGCTTCCGAGGCGTCGTAAAATTGCTTCCGGGTGTCTATTGTCGAAAGCAATACACCGGCCCTGTGCAGGGGCAACCGGCCGTCGACGAGGCCGTCGGGCCGCACCGCGAAACTGGAGCCGCTGCTCTCGCGTCGCGCAGTGTTGTTGACGCTGATCCACAGGTGGTTGTTGGCGGCATAGGTCTGCATCGTCGCCTTCACCATCACGCCCCAGATGTCGCGCGCCGCCGCCTTCTTTTTGCGCGTCATCCCCCCGTTGTGATACGAGTGGAACATCAGTTGTACCCCGAGTTTTTTATACTCCCGGTACAGCTCCTGATAGCGAAAATCGTGGCATATCTGCAGACCGCAGCGGACGCCTTTGACCGCGAAGACGACCAGGCGCGACCCCGGACTGTAAAAATCCAGATCGCCTTTGGCGCCCCCCATGCCCTTGGTGCAGAACATCTTGTCGTAGCGGTCGATGATCTCGCCGCGATCGCTGATGACGTACAGGCTGTTGTGCGGCTTGTGCCGGCCGGTGAGCAGGTGGTTCGATCCGAGGACGACCCACAGTTTGAGCTGACGGGCCAAATCGAGTACTTCCCGCGTGCGCTGGCGCAGGGCATCCCAGTCGTAGCCGGCGAACGAGTCGAAATCGACGCCCGCGTACCCTCCCAAGCAGGCCTCGGAAAAATGCGCCAGGTGGGCGCCGCGCTTCCGGGCCTCTTTCATCTGCCGGACGATATAGCCGAAATTGCGGCCGATATCGCGGCTGACGGGAAACTGGCAGGTGGCGATTTTCAAGGGCATGGGGATGTACGCCTCCTTTCAGATGAACAGCGAATACAGTCGCGCCCGCGCCATGTGAATGCGGATCGACACGGGCCGCCCCTTCAACTCGGACAGGTCCGAGCGGCCGTTCCAAGTCACCACCCGCGACAACTCGTCGCCGACGAGGGCGTCGGCGGCGTCCAGACCGTACCCGGGAAAGGGCTCCACGGGTTCCGGCGGGGTGGTCGGCGGCACCACCAGCTCCACGCGCACCCAGCCCCCCTTTTCGGTCTCGTAGTTCAGGCGCATCTCGGTGCCGTGGCACGGTCTCTGTACCATGGTAAAGCGGGCTTCCCCCTGCGCCTCAAGCGCCACCAAGCGATCCTTCTTCCATAGCGCCCAGCGCCACTCGGTGACACTGGAATTCTCCTTTTCGCTATAGGCGTTGATCTTGAAGTCGTGGCGCTGTTTGTAGCCTATGAAGGGCAGACCCCACTCCTCTTCAGAAAACTCGACCAGATCGCGGCGCGAATAGACCGACTCGTATTCGCCGCGCTCGATGATGGGCACGCGCTCGGGCCGGCTCCACAGCAGGCCGTCCCGGCTCGTCGCCAGCTGGACGTCGACGGTGGAGGTCAGGCGGTGGTAGAACGGCACGAACATCAGGTGCAAATTGCCGTTGTATATGCCCCCGTTGTCCCGCCCGTCGCCCCCGGCTTGAAATCCGCCGGTCCCGGAGGCGCCCGCCATCTTGTGCGGATAGCGGCAGTAGCCCGAGCCGTAGACATCGTCGTCGAGGGGGTCCTGCGGGTCCGTCATGAAGACGAATTGCGGTTCCTCCCACTGGTCGAAGCGCTTGCCCGCGCTGCGGCGCACCGCCCGCCGGCGCTCGAGATGGCCGCGGTGATAGGCGACGTATTCGCCCTTGTCCTCGTCGTAGAATGCGTAGTACTCGCCGTCCAGTGTCCGCGAGCCCAGGTCCCTAAGCGGCTTTTCAATAGGCGTCCAGCGGAGGCCGTCCGGCGACACGGCCCCGAAAATAGCTTGGCGGATCTCCGCCTTCTCGGCGACCTGCGCGTCGGAGAACCCCTCGTGCTGCATGGCCTTGCGCATCTCGAGGTAGCGATCAATCGTCATGTCTGCATCAATGGCGCCATCAACGAAAAAGCGACCCTCCACCCGCACGGCTTTGTAGCGCTCCTCCGGCGGCGCGGTCGGATCGATAAATAAGCTGCGGATGGCGAAGTGGCTGCGCAGGTGCAGCAGGTTGTTGGCCGTCGATCCGCCGTAGTCGACCAGGCCGAGTTC
>CAXFTV010000513.1:0-4079 GCA_964005845.1 uncultured bacterium | reverse complement strand
GGCCGACTGTTGCGTCGAGCCATCCAGGCAGACCAGCTGTCATCGCTGATTTTCTATGGCCCGCCGGGCACCGGTAAAACCACTCTGGCCAGCGTTATCGCCAATACCACCCGCTCCCATTTTATCACCATCAATGCAGTACTGGCCGGCGTTGCCGAAATCCGCCATGCCATCGACGAAGCCCAGGAGCGGCGCAAACTTCACAGCCAGCGAACCATCCTCTTTATCGACGAGGTCCATCGCTTTAACAAAGCCCAGCAAGACGCCCTCCTACCCTGGGTCGAAAACGGCACCGTCATCCTCATCGGCGCCACTACTGAAAACCCCTATTTCTCGGTCAATCGGCCGCTGCTTTCGCGCAGCCGCGTCTTCCAGCTCCAATCTCTAGACGAGACTTGTCTGCGGCGGATCGCCCGCCAGGCTCTGGACGATCTGCGCGGCTACGAAAAACTGACCGTTGATCTGCACGAGGAAGCCCTCGACCACCTGGTCAACGTGGCCAACGGCGATGCCAGGGCCCTGCTCAATGCCCTAGAACTGGCCATTGAAACCACGCCGCCCGAGGCACAGAAAAACATCGAAGTTTCTCTGGAAGTCGCCGAAGAGTCCATCCAGCACCGGGCACTGCTCTACGACAAAGAGGGGGACTACCACTTCGATACAATCAGCGCCTTCATAAAGTCCATGCGCGGCTCTGATCCGGATGCGGCCATGTACTGGCTGGCGCGCATGGTCTACGCCGGTGAAGATCCCCAGTTTATTTTCCGCCGCATGCTGATCTTTGCCAGCGAAGATATTGGCCTGGCCGACCCCCAGGCCCTGCAGGTAGTCACCGCCGCGGCAGAAGCCTTTGATCGGGTAGGTCTGCCCGAAGGCCGCTTTCCCCTGGCCCAGGCTGCACTCTACCTGGCCACGGCTCCCAAGAGCAATTCCGTCATGGCCTTTTTTGATGCCCTTGCCGCCATCGAAGGCGAGCGGGAGCCCGAGGTCCCCAACCACCTCAAGGACGCCAGCCGCGATAGTGAAGGCTTTGGTCACGGAGCCAATTATCTCTATCCCCATGCCTACCGGGACCACTGGGTGGCCCAGCAGTATCTGCCGGCCAGTTTGCAGGGCCGCCTGTTCTACACTCCCTCCGACCTGGGCTACGAAAAATCCCTGGCCACTCAGGTTCGCCGCCGCCGCGAACTGCAGTTGACGGCAATGGTCGAAAGCCAATCTCCCGCGCCCGAAATCCTGACCTTTTCCCCCCCGGACCGAACCCGCGACCTGTGGTTCCAGCGCGCCACCAGCGAAATAAGCGATCACCTCGACGCAATCCGTCAGCGTCTCTTTCAGAACCTGGACTTGCAACGCCATCACCTGGTTCTGGATCTGCATGCCGGCACCGGCTTGTTGACCTGGGAGGCTTTGCGCCAGGTGCCCGAGGGAGGAGTCTGGGCCCGAACGGCAGACAAAGCCAGCGCCGTAGCGCTGGGGGAAATGTCCACCAACCTGCCCGAAATCGAACGCCCTACCCTTATCCATGGTCCCCTGGCCAGCCTGGACAGATTGATAGCAGAACGCGAAAAAGACATGCGCTTCGACGCCATCATCGGACGCAATGCCCTCGGCGCGTGCGATGACAAAGCGGAAGTCGTCCACGCCCTGCCCCCTTTGCTGAGCCCCAGCGCTCGGATCAGCCTGGTGGATGCTGTGCCCAGACAAGCCCAGCGCCTGCACCAGCTGGTGGATTTGAGCAGTCTCGACGCCGATCTTGGGCAGCGCCTGGTGGCCGCTGAAGAAGCCATTTACGCGGACCGAAAAACCCCGCTGGTCAACTGGACGGCAGAAGATCTGCAGTCCCAATTCACCGCCGCAGGTTTCGCCAATATTCAGCTGCAGAGCGAGACCTACACCACCCTCCGCCGCATCACCCCCCAGCAACTGGACCACTGGTTCAACCCCGGTGGCCAGCAAAACCGCACCTATGCAGAATACCTGCAGCGACAACTCAGCAACGATGAATTGGGCCATATCCGCAAACTCTTCGAACGCGAACTGGCCCAAAAAACGGTGCAATGGACTTCGGCCCAGCTTTTTTTAAAAGCCCAAACCAAATGAATGTACAATTCGCTTCTCGGGAGGGGAAAAATATTGCCTTCAACCGACAAAAAAACTTTCCTGGACGATAAAACCCCGAAAAAATTTATTTAGCTCCAGCACCAATCTTTAATTAAAGTGTTGATTTATGTTCCTTTACCTTTTAAATTAGCAGCCATTCCATAAGCTGCGGCCATTTTTATAGCCTAAAGTTTAGCAATTACTCGCACCAAGCCCTCCAAACCCCAGTCTAAGCCCATATGAAAAATACCATTTACCGCCTTTCGTACCCCTTGATCTTCGCAGCAACTCTCGCCGCCTGCAGCACTACCGAGCAGCAGGTGGAAGGCCTGATCGAACAATTAGCTGCCAATGAAATCGGCTCCACCGCCTGGAATCAGGCCGTCGATGAACTCATCGTCATCGGGCGACCCGCCGCCCGCCAGTTGATTGCCCATATCGCGGCGGGATACTACACGGGCGAAAACTATCGCGAATACCGCGATGAAATAGAAAAAATTCGCACCGGCAGCGCCAGGGCTCTGGGCAAGATTAAACCCAGGGCCGCGTCCGCCGCTCTGGTGGGTACAATTAGCTCTTCTTTTACGGATAACGAGCGCCTGGCAGCTATCCGGGCCGTGGGTGAAATAGGCTTTAACCAGGCCAGCGTCGATGCCATGAAGAAGGAGTTGGACAAAGATCCGGCAGAGGACGAAGCCCCCAACATCCGCCTCGAACTGGCTATCGCCCTCGTCAAGATGGACGAAGAGCGCATCGCTTCAAAGGTCCGGGCATACATCGACGACGGCACCCCAGAACTGGCGAATTTGGCCCTGGAGGGGTTGGAAGGGGCCAATTATTTCGGCGTCCCTCTGCTCGTCGATATCGCCACTCTGGAAGGTCCTCACCAAGCGCGGGCAAAGACCATACTGGAAAATGTCAAAGTACAATTGCTCAAACAACTCGATCACGAAGACCCCGAATTGCGCGGACACTCGGCCCGTGCGCTGGGCAAAATCAATGCTCCCGACGTGCGCGACAATCTGATTGCCCTCCTTGAAGATGAGAGTAATGCGGTGTGTTTTAAAGCCGCTACTTCACTGGCTGACATGTCCCAGTCAGAAGGCATTAACTTCCTCTTTTCGGCCCTGGAGGACCAGGATCCGAGCTTGCGTGCCAATGCCGTAAAATATCTCGTCGAAGTCCAGAATAACTCGGCGGCGGTGGAAGATAAACTTATTGAGGCGCTCCGACACGACAATCCCCTCGCCCGCTCCGGCGCCGCCCAGGTACTGGGCCTGGCCCACGTCGAGATAGCTCTTCCGGCTCTGATGAAAGCCACGGGGGATGATATTGCCCAAGTGCGGTGGAACGCGATAATCGCACTGGGTACCTTACGTTCGCCCGCAAGCCGCGAACGCCTGCACCAATTGCTCGAAGATGAAGATGATACCGTCGCCTATTATGCCGAATGGGCTTTGCTCCAACTCGGCCAGGGTTAAGCGACCCGAAATCCGGCGATAATTTGCGCTGAATAGTTTGCCAGCCAAATTCTCCCAGATTGCCTAAAATTGCTTCATAGACTCTCGAAACTAAGGAATCATTCATGAACAAATCGCTCGGCTTCTGCCTACTCCTGGCCATTGCTGCTAGCAAAGTCATCCATGCTGCCGATACGCCTGAAACCCTCCTCATACGCCAGGTTCTCAACAACGATCGCTTCGCTATGCGACGCGGCATTGAACACCTGGATCTAGCCCTCTCTGGCTACGCCGACAACTTTGTAGTTTACGCCGGCAACAATACGGGAGATCCCCGTGGCTGGTCCCTGCTTCATGAAAATAAGGAAACATTCGCCGCCGCCCATGAAACAAATCTCAAGACCAACCGCTTTGACTTCATCCGCACCGTACCGCATATACTGGTCGGCGATAAAAAAGCCATTGTCACTACCATTGATTCGGGTCAGGTCATAGACCGCCAGAACGGCACAATTC
>CAXFTV010000512.1:0-13416 GCA_964005845.1 uncultured bacterium | reverse complement strand
TCGCGCTTTGCGCGATTACTTGAGACCGGAGCGCCTCCACCTCGTCTCCTGAGGAAGCAGATCGCCAGGCGGGCGGCCAGCTCAGAACGGCAAGATGGCCGCTGGTCCCCGGAGCGCCCGCCGCCCCGGGCGGTGGTTGCGGTTTTTCAGCCCCTCATTGCAGCGTCTTGAGATTTTTTTGCCAGGCGGGGTTACACAGCTTGCCATAAAGATAAAGGGCATAAAGCCATGGGAGCATAATAAGCCATTCAGTGGCACTGAAGAAAATACTCTCTATGCCTGAGTAATCTTTCATAAGATCAGTCTTGTAATCAGACAGGGCAGGATATAGAAATAATGTCCAAACCACCCATACGACCAGGACGGACAGCCAGAACCGGGGCTCGTATATGGGCCTGACAAAAACAAAGCCAAAAAGGCCGACCAGAGCTATTAACGAAAGTGCTGCGTCGATATAGTCTGTTAAACCAGCTGCAGGATCGGCCAGTAAATACGGATAGAGCAAATGGGCGAGGGCAGTAAGAAAGAAATAGATCTTCCACCATACAGAGCGTTTAAATGCACCGCCCCCATCTTTATTTTCCGCCGCTGCCCCCGAGCGGCGCCGCGACCACCAGAGGCCTAGAATCAGGGCTGCAATCGCGGCCGTGGTCGCTGCCGCTGCAATGAGCAAAGTGGGAAGCAAGGGAAATTTTTGAAATTTTTGTGAAGTAATTGTAGCCCCCTCGGGCGCTCCGTAGCCCAGCTCCCCAAAGGGCGGAGTGTGGTAGATCAGCTTGTCACTGTAGTAGCGCACCTGGAGCGCGTTCCCCTCCCGGCTTATCTCCACACCGCGATTCCCCGCTTGCGCCTCGAACCATTTTTTCAGAGGCTCGTCACTGGCGGGGAATTGCGCAACCCGGTATGTTGCTTCGTGTCGTTGGCCACATGCGCTCAGAGCGAGCAGGAATAGGGCCGCCACAAAAAGGGTAGTTTTCACGTCCGCGCTCCTTTATAGCTTAGCTGCATCAGCCAGCCGGCGACGAATCTGTTGGCTGCGCTGTCTGCCGGCAAAAACGCAAGTATCCAGGGCCCCGCGCTATGTCCAAACAGGCCTCGACGGCAATCTTTTCTCCCTCAAGTCGCGCTGCGCTCCCCGTAGGCCTGGCGGAGCCAATCGTCGGTCCGGGCGGTGTCGCTGATGGCGATCTCGTCAATGGTGCCGCAAAATTGCGCCGCCCCGCCGGCGAGTTGACCGATGCTGAGGGGTGTCCCGGTGCGCCTTAGCTTGCCCGCGCCGGTCCTTTGGGATACCACTTTTCCATCGATAAAGAGCTTGATGCAGCGTCCGTTGTAGACGCCGGCGATATGGTGCCGCCCGGGCGCCAGGCGCTGGTGCGCCGCGACGCTGAGCGAACCCTGTTCGCAGTTGAGGGTAAAGCTCGGTCCGGGAAGGGCGGCGCTCAAGCCGCCGTTGTGGCCATAGTCGCTGCACTTGAGGGCGAATGTACCTGCGGCCAGGGTGTCGTAGCGCAGGATGCGCCCGTGGAAGGCGTTGTCGTCGCAGACCGGAGCTCCATAGAGGAAGCGTCCGTCGAAGGCGCCGCCATTGTAGCCGACGGTGTCGATGCCGGCGGCATGGCCGGCGTCGCAGGCGCTCCATGCCGCCGGGTCGTCGAAGTCGCCCAGGGTATCGTAGCGGAGAAAATTGCAGTGGTGGCGGCCCGCCGCATTGGTCCAGGGAATGAAGTAGAGGAAGCGCCCGTCGAAGACGCCGCCGTCAAAACCGTTCGTATCGAGGCCTGCGGTGCCCTCGACTACGCGGGAGCGCCAGTTGCGGGGGTCTTGAAAGTCGCCCAGGGTATCGTAGCGCACGATAGTGCCGTGGGCATAGGCGATGAAGTAGAGGAAGCGTCCGTCGAAGACGGCTCCGACATACCAGCCGCCCTTTTTGAAATGATCGATATCGAAATATTGCCAACTCCGCGGCTCAGCGAAGTCGGCGCGGGTATCGTAGCGCAGGACGCAGCCGTTGCTCAAGGGCACGAAATAGATATGGCGCCCATCGAAGGCGCCGCCGTCGAAGTTGGCGACTCGCGGCGCGAGGGTCTTGCTATCGAAAGTCTGCCAGCTCTGGCGCTCTTTGAAGTCGCTATGGGTGTCGTAGCGGACGACCTGGCCGCTGTGTTTGTCTTCCTTGATCGCGGCGTAGTCGGCGCTGCCTTCATAGCCCGGGGGAAAGTAGATGTAGCGTCCGTCGAAGGCGATGCCCTGATGCGAATGGATCATGCCCAGGTCGAAGGCCTCCCAGCTGGCGGCATCCTTAAAGGGCTTGCAGGTATCGTAGCGCAGCATCCGGCTGTGGTACTGGTGGCCCTCGTCCTGGGGCGAAAAGAAGAGGTGGCGCCCGTCGAAGGCGGTGCCGTAGTAGTTGACGGTGCGGAGTCCGGTGACCTGTTCGACATCGTAGGCGGTATAGCTGGTTGGGTCGTGGAAGTCGCCGTGGGTGTCGTAGCGCAGGACGCGAGCGTGGACGGATGCGCGATCTTTGCCGTCGCGATTGGGCGAGAAGTAGATGTAGCGGCCGTCGCAGATCCCCCCCATATAGCCTTTGCAGGCCAGGCCATCGGTGCGGCTGGCATCGAATCCTGAAAAGGCGTCGAAGGTCGTGGCGAGCTGCCACTGGGCGGCCAGGACCTGAACGGTTTCGGGGCGGTAGTCCTCGGCGCGGATCCACGCCGTGACGGTGAGCTGGTCGACCAGGTCGAGGGAAAGCTGGAAGTCGCTGGCAGCGGCGAGCTGCGCATTGGCGAGCGTTATCGTAGGCATTTTGGGGCGCGCAAGCGCGTCGTCTCGGGGGTCGAGTGCAAAGAATCGTTTCCGCCGCCACTGGATCCGCCCCGAATGCCGAATGGGGCGCGGAGGCGAGACGAGTCCCCGCGGCTTGACTGCGTTTTGTTAAAAAGCTTATGTAATACCTGTATATTGAAAATATCAAGTAAATACATTTGGAAATATCGAGCAAATTGAGCAATGGAGAAGCGGGCATGTCGCATGATGGCGCAGGCAAAATACCCGGTCTCAGCGGTATTTTGCCCGGTGCGGGAGCAGGTAAAAAATATTTTCAGGTCTATTGGGCAAAGGGGATTCAACACATGAAAAAATTCAACTTCATTTGCAGCTTTATCCCACTCGGCATTTTGCTCGCGGGCAATGGTCTGCATGGCGATGACCGAGTTGTGAACTTTGAGCCCGGCACGGCGGCGCTCTGGAACGGTTTCATGGGCGGGGCGCGAACTGGCCATGCGGCCGAGCGCCAGGTGATTCCCCGCCAAAATCCCGTGATGCACAAAGAGTGGAGCCAGAAAATCGGTACCGGATACTCGGGCGTCTCGCTAATTGACAACACGGCAATTACTATGTACTCAGATCACGAGTTTGACTATGTCATTGCATTGGATGCGAACGACGGCGAAAAGCGCTGGCAATATAGAATTGGCCCCACCTACAAAGGGCATGGCAATTCTCAAGATGGCCCGCTCTCGACGCCCCTTATAAGTGCGGGCCATGTATTTTGTTTGTCGCCCTTTGGACTGTTCTTTGCCCTGTCATTGGACTCCGGAGAGCTGAAGTGGCAGTTCGATCTCGAGCGAGAATTTAAGGCCAGGGCACCTAGATGGGGTTTTACCAGTTCTCCATTGGCCTACAAAGACAGAGTTTTCGTTTTGGCCGGCGGGACGGATGGAGCAAGTTTCATCCTTGCATTCGACGCGAAAAAGGGGGACTTGCTGTGGCAATTTGGCGAGGACTTTGCCCATTATAGATCACCGGTCGTCGGCAAAATAAATGGCGCCGATGTATTGCTGGCTGCGGGAGATGAAAACCTGTATTGTGTGGATCCCGACAACGGCGAGTTGCGGTGGACTTATGCGGTCGATGGCGGTTTTACAGACGGTGCGACGCCCATAGTTGTCGCTCCCAATCGCCTGCTGGTCCAGACCGCGGCACACGGTCTGCAACTTCTCGAAGTGAGCCGCCGGGAAGGAGAGCCGAGCGTTCAGGTGTTGTGGAAAAATCACAGACTGAAGGGGTCTTATTGCTCGCCCATGGTACATGGAGATTATATATACAGTTACAGCGGCAGATTTTTGACTTGTTCTGCGCTGCAAACCGGGGAGATTAGCTGGAAGTCCAGAAATCCAGGAGAAGGTTTCATAATCATTGTGGATGACCACCTCCTGGCTTTGACCAAGAGAGGTACTTTATCCATTGCCGAAACCAATCCAGAGCGGTATCGGGAAAAAGCCTCTTTAGACTTATTCAGCGAATTGGCGTGGTCTTCCCCCAGTTTTTACAAAGGCTCCATATACGCGAGAAATTACGGGGAAGTGGTCCGCGTTTCGTTGAGCGGGGGGGGCGAAAGAGAAGCGCATAAAGAACGGGCGCCGACCCCGCCCGATTCGGAATTTGGCCATTGGGTCAATCGGGTCAATGCGGCCCCCGAGGAAATGAGGCCGGGATTGGTGGAAGATTTTCTGCTGCGGCAAAAATCTTTTCCCATAATTGAAAATGGAAACTATGTGCACTTCATCTATCGGGGCGCAGCCGATGACGTGGCGCTCACCAGCGATCATCTGGGTCTATGGGATGAGACGCAAATGAATCGCATTGCAGGGACCAACTTCTTCTATCTGTCCAGCTGGCTCGAAGGGGATGCGCGCATAAAGTACAGGTACATAAAAAATTTCGATATAAGTGAACTGGACCCCGGGAACGGCGAGACCGCGAGGGAACCGAAGAATGACTATTCGTGGTTGCGCATGCCGGACCACAAGAGAGAAACCTATAGTGATGCCGGGGGAAGCATTCGCGGCACAATAAAATCGCGCGAATTTTTCAGCAATACATACGAGGGCGCGCGCAGTTTTAAAATTTACCTTCCGCCCGGCTACGGAAAAAATTCGGACGTCTACCCCGTGGCCTATGTGCACTCTGGTAAAGAGGCGCTGGAATTCGGCCACATTCACTTTGTCGTCGATGCTTTAATCGAGCAGAATCGGGTGCGTCCGATCATACTAGTTCTGGAACTGGAATCCGATGGCGATGCCGAAAAATATCCGAAGTATTTTGTCGACGAACTAATCCCATTCATCGACGAGAATTACCAGACCATAAAAGGCCCGGAGGGCAGAATTAAAATGGGCAATGGAGGCGCTGGTTTTATCAGTTTATACACCGCTTTGAGCCATCCGGACGCGATTGGCAATGTCGCGTGTCAGTCCAGTTTCTACTGGGCTCTGGATGGGCAAAAGATGATCAACCAGCTGATAGATGACGTCGGATACCAGCCCGTCAATATTTACCTCAATTGGGGTAAATACGATATAAGGCGAAGAAATATGGACGTAGAGGGCCTGCGCGAAAGGAATGGCAGGCTTTTCGCTAAGCTGGCAAAACTAGGCTATAAGATTTCGGGTGGCGAGTTGAATGCAGGTCACGGCTGGTCGAGCTGGAAACTGCAAAATGACGATATTTTCGAATTTTTTATGGCGCAAAAATAATCGACCGCCCAGAGCCGAACTGGCGGCGCAAAAGAAATTTGCAACTGGCGGGCAGGTCGGCTGATATACCAGGGGCTGCTAGCGGATTAAGGGCTGGATAATTCCCGCTCAATGTCGCCATACCACTGTTCGACATCCGCCTTTAACTGCGCCGTTAGAGCCGCTTCCCGGGTGCATAGATTTACCCGCTCGCCGGGGTCTTCACCGAGCTGGGCCAGATGAATGGGATCCGCCTGTTTGCGGCTGAAATCTAGTTTTCCATCCAGCACCAGCTTCCACTCCCCCTGCCGTACGGCCAGTTGGTCGCCATAACTCCAATAGACTCTATCGCGGGGGCCGGGGCCTCCTTGCCGCATCATAGAGAGCAGACTCATACCATCGATTTTACCCGTCTCGGGCATTGCCGCGCCGACGACCTCCATCGCGGTGGGCACGATATCCATCATGGCGCAAATCTCGTCGTTGACTTGTCCGCCGCGAATGCCGGCCGGCCAGGACAAGATCGCCGGTTCGCGGATACCGCCCTCGAATAAGCTGCCTTTGTGACCGCGAAATATTCCAGCACTGCCACCGTAGTACAGATCCTCGTTGCCATCCAGCCAATTGCGCGCTTCCGTGGACGGTCCATTATCGCTGGAAAAGAAAATCAAGGTATTGTCATAAATCCCCTGGTGCTTGAGTTCCCGGATAATCTGGCCGACGCCGTCATCGACAGCTGAAATCATTGCCGCCATAACCTGGCGATCCCAGGGCAGGTCCGCAAAGCGATCCATGTATTCTCGTGGCGCGTGCATGGGATAGTGGGGGGCGTTGTAGGAAACAAAACTGAAAAAGGGCCGCGCTTTTGAGCGGCGGATAAAATCGACGGCATCGCTCGTGATCAGCTCGGTCATATAGCGGCCGTTTTCCCATACTTCTTCTTCGTTGCGCCACAAATCGTGTACGGGGTTGACTCCGCCGGCCTGGCCCCAGTAAAAAATGTGCGAAAAGTAATCGACGCAGCCGGCCATAAATCCGTAAAAATGCTCGAAGCCATGGCTCAGAGGATGGCACTCGGGCGACACGCCCAGATGCCATTTGCCCGACAGGGCGGTCGCATAGCCTTGCTGTTTGAGCAGGGTCGCAAGTGTCTGTTCGGAGGCCGGTAAGCCCGGTGTTCCGCGTTTGCCCCCCAGAATATTGGGCACCCCTGCCCGCTGGGGATAACGTCCGGTTAACAACGAGGCCCGGGAGGGCGAACAGGCGGGAGAGTTGGAGTACCAATTGGTAAAGCGTATTCCAGCTTGGGCCAGACCATCCAGATGGGGTGTGCGGATGGCATCCGAGCCGTAACAGCTCAAATCGCCGTAGCCCAAATCATCCGTATAAATGACAATTATATTAGGTCGTGCGGCATCCATATTTACTTTCCTCCGTGCTTTTGAACAGGGCGGCTTCAAGCACCTGCAATACGCGGCATAGAGAGCGGCTCTTTGGTCATTTCGGCAAAGAGGAACTTTTGCATTAGCTGGCTCTTTAAGGCCGCCTGAGCGGGAACATTCCACAAGTTGCTCAGCTCTTTGGGATCCTCCTGCAAATCGAATAGTTCGCCGTATTCTCGATTGGCATATAGCGTCAGTTTATAGCGTTGATCGACATAGGTCTTTAGATGAATGGTGGTTGGTTCGTGCCGGTTTTCCACTATTGCATGAGTGCGTTGCTGCGCCGCTGCACCGCTCCACACCGCGCTTTGATCCAATCCGGCCATTCCGTGCGGTCGATCTATCCCGGTCCAGGACAAAAAGGTAGGGGCTAAATCTACCAGTGACTGCAGTGCCTCCGATTGGCTTCCGGCCGGTATTTTCCCCGGATGGCGCGCAATAAAAGGGACGCGCAGCAGATCTTCATAGTGAAATGGACCCTTGGCATTGAGGCCGTGCTGGCCATAGAAATGGCCGTGATCCGAAGTAAAGACAACCAGGGTGTTATCGCTCAATCCCAGCGCATCTAAACGATCCAGTATCTGCCCTATATACTTGTCCATCAGGCTGACCATGCCATAGTAGACGGCAATATTCTTGGCCATCTCTTCCCGCTCATGCAGATGTGAGGAACAGCCGTGAATGCCGAAACCACTTTCGCGCCAGGCCGAAAAATCGGGCTCAGTTTGTTGGGTCATGGCAAAGTGCGGTGGATTGGCTTCGTGTTCGCCGGGGACCAGCTCGGGCACGGTCAGAGACGCCGGATCGTACTTGGTATCCCATGGTTCGGGGACCAGATAGGGCGGATGCGGATCGAAGAAACTGGACCATAGGAAAAAGGGCTCCTCGTCCTGCTTATAGTTTTCCAATAGCTTATTCGTCTCTGCTGCAATCCAGGCATTGTAGTGATAGCGTTCCGGAATTAGCCATTTGTGTTTCTGGTTTTTGTTATTGCCGGTCGGCGGCTTGAAATAGTTGCGCCAGTCACTGCAGCCCTGTTCCTCTAGCCAGATGGCGTAGTGTTGTCCCACATGCGCTTCATCGGCATGATTTCTGGCCAGCTGTACGGTTTCAAAACCATAAAAGGGACGCTCGAAGCGGCGCCAAAAATCCAGCTCTTGCAAAATAGGATAAGACTCCAGCGAGGGAAATTCCTCCGTCCCCGCCAGCGGCTGGAAATGGGCCTTGCCGACCAGCGCCGTCCTGTATCCGGCGGCGCTGAAATCCTCTCCCACCGTGTGTTCGCTTTCGCACAACTTGGTGCCCAATGACCAGGCCCCGTGTTGACTGGGATATTTCCCCGTAATGATCGAGGCTCTCGTGGGCGTACAGGTCGGATTGGGACAATAGGCCCTGTTAAAAAGCATCCCCTGGGCGGCGAGACGATCCAGGTTGGGCGTTTCTAGCTCCGCATTCAGACATCCCAGGGTCTGCCAGTGTTGCTGATCGCTGGTAATCAACAGGACGTTGGTTTGTTGTGCACTCATCATAAGTTCCCATAGTTTTACAGTGATTTGGCTTGGCAGCGGTCGCAAAACTCCAATCTGGGCTGCGCGCGGCGGCAGAGCGAATTTTAAGACGGCTTCTTAGCACCAATCGGCCAGTAGCGCCGCCAGGCCACTAATTGTTATAGCGCTCAATGCCAGCCGGCGAAAAAAGAGGGGAGATAAATAGCCTTTTAAACGCATCCCGGCGAAATAGCCGGCGACAATTCCAGGTATTGCTACACTGCCCAACTGCACGGCCTGTACATCCAGTACGCCGACCTTGCGAAACATCAGCAAGGCCACCAGATATGAACCTAAAAAGTAATGCAGAAGATCGGCGCGCATGCCCCGTGGATGCCAGCCCTGATTTAAGCCGAAGAGCACCACTACGGGGCCCGAAATTGACGAGGCTCCGCCCAGAATGCCGCTGATAAAACCCACCCCGCCGGTGAGCCACTGTTCCCGAGGCAGGGGACGAGCGGGCTTGAGAAAGATCGACAAAGTAGCCAGTAAGGTAAGCGCGCCAATTCCAGTTCGCAATATTGCCGCGTCGGCATGGGCCAGAATATATACCCCGATTGGCAGGCCCAGGACACCGCCGATCAACAAGCGGCCATAACGTCGGATACTGGCTTCTTTGCGGCAGGACCAAACCAGTGCGACCGCCAAAGGCAGCCAGCATAAAATAACGGCGGGAACTACTTGTTGAGGGGGCAAAAAGAGGACGAGAAAGGGGGTGGCAATAAGCGCAAAACCAAAACCGGCCAGGGCCGAAAAAAATGCGGCCAAAGCCAAGACGGCATTGAGTGCCAATAGCGTGGTTAAATCCATCGGAAGCCGAGTCGCTGGGCGTTGAAGTTTAGACCGTGGTTGGCGCCGGGAAAAAGGGGAAAGTAGCTGATCCGAAAGCCTTTCATTTCACAGGGCGGCAAGTACATCCGGTCCATGCGTCCTGACTTTTACCTTGGAGAAGACCTCGGTGATCGTCCCCTCTTCATCGAGCAAAAAGGAGACTCGCAGGGTGCGCTCATATGCGAAGCCCATGAATTTTCTGCGCCCCCAGGCGCCAAAAGTCTCGATCACTTCACCTGATTCGTCCGCCAGAAGGGCGTAGGGGAAAGACCATCTTTTGACAAATTTCTGCTGCCGCTCAACCGAATCTTTGCTGATGCCCAGGATCTCGACGCCCTGACTTTGCAAGTCCGCATAATGATTTCTCAAGCTACACCCTTGCGCGGTGCATCCAGGGGTATTGGCCCTGGGAAAGAACCAGATCAGGACTTTCTTTCCCCTCAGACTCGCCAGGGAGACGTCGTCGCCATCTTGATTGGGCAAATTGAATTCTGGGGCTTTATCACCTGCTTTGAGCACTGCTTCGCTCTTTCATTGTTATTTGCCGCATTTTCGAACTCACCGGCAACTCTGCAGCTAAAGGGCTCGAAGAACGACAAAGCTCACATCGTCTTCTTGCTCCGCGTTCCCCGCCCACTCATCGCCGCCTGCGGCCATCAGCTTGCAGATATTGGCGGGCGCTTCTTCAACTACCTGCAGGAACAGATCCTGCACGCGTTCATAGCCGAATTCTTCCTGTGCCGCATTAATGCGCTCCGGCAGTCCATCGCTCATCAGCAAGACCGCGTCGCCTTGATGCAGTGTCACTTCGGCTTCCTGGTAGAGGCCCAGATCGGTGAGCCCAAGGGGCAAGCCGCCGCTCTGCCCCTCCTCGACCTGCTGTTCCCGGGCCCGGTATATCAGGATTGGCGGGATGCCGGCCGGGCAGTAGCGCAGGTGCCGGCCGTCGAGTTCGACCATGGTCAGGGCCATGCCGGTGTGGCCGAGGTTCATGGACTTCAAATTGTTGGACATTTTGGTGAGGGTAACTGCGAGGTTTTCTGCTTCGGTCAGGCTCTGGAACAAACTCTTTGTGGCCGTGACCAGGGTTCCTGCCTGCATTCCGTGTCCCGTTGCATCGCCCAGCACAAGGATCAGGCGGTCGCCGTCGACCCGGTAGTCGTAATAATCGCCGCCGACCTCGGTGGCCGTTTTCATATACCAGCCGATTTCTATATTGCCGAGCTGCGGTACCTGTTTGGGCAGCATGGAAAGCTGCAGTTGGTGCGCTTCTTCCAACTCCTCTTCCATGCGCTGTCTGAGCGCGCGCTCCTGCTCGATATTGGTGCGCGACAAAGTCTCGACCTGTGCCAGCTGTTCCTCGAGGTTCTTGCCCGTCCTGCCGACGATCCGAGCGAGGTGAATGGAACTTGCCAGTATCAGGGCAAAGTTACCGATGGTGAAGGACGCAAGAAGCGGCAAATCACCAGGGTTGAAAGCCCGTGTGAAGACTGCAATCATCAAAGCCAACATGACTCCATAGACGAAGATGAAATGCATTGTTACGCCCGCAGCCATAGTAACGGCCCCAAACATTCTTCGACGGACAGCCCGGTAGACCACGTGGACTAAGGCATAAAAACCCATTGAAAATGTCACAAAAAATGTTAAAAAAATTACTGGGATAAGTTCAAATCCAATTAACAAAGCGTAAGCCGGAAATGCAGTTATGGCGGCAGACCAGCACACGAGTCGAGCGGAAGGCGTTTTGCGATAGTGCCAGAATAACCATATGAATAATCCGAGGAGGATCAGCGTAAAAGGCGCTGCCGATCGATAGTAGAATAGTAAGCGGTCGTGGAAGAAGGTTTCAGTTAGCTCGAAGGGGTTGTATTGCGCTAATAAATGAGCTAACGCAAAACTCAGAAATTGCACTACGACTGCAACGGCGGAACCGAGGAATATTCTGTATGGCCGCGTGTCTGGTTGATCGAAAAGTATGCTTATAAAGCATATGAGTGCCCACAGTGGTAGTAGTGTGGTAAAAACAATACCAAAAGCCTCATGAACCGTGCTGCCCCAATTCAGATACTCGTTGCCCGCCCGGCCTATAGCACCTAAAACGACAGAAAAAGTGAATAATGCATAGTACAAATGCTCCCGCTGTCCGCGATAAAACCAGAACATCAATAGATGCACTATTGATAATATCAAGGGCATACCAATAAACAACGACAGATTTGCAAAACTGATCTGTGTCTCCTCAATGACTTCCTGTACTTCTGGAGCGGCCGGATCCAAGCGAAAGTTGTAATCGCGTATCATATCACTGAAGTCTTGACTGCGATTAGAAGCATATCGTATGGCCAGCAAGTTAGGCCGATCTCCAGCAAGCGTTACAACGGTGCGGTCATCGGTAGCCTTGGGACTAAAATTTGAAAGTTTACTGCCATTCAGGTAATAAGTGCAGGAATCGGATTTGGTTCTTCTCTGGGCTAGGATTAAAGGGATTTCATATAATCCAGGCTCGGCAATTAAGCGCTGGCGAATCCAGATGATGCGTGAATTCTGCGGCACATCAAGTCTCTGATCCCGCAAGGGCTCTTTTAAAACGCTGACGACGTCCCAATCGCTATCGTCAAAATCCGCCGTGGCCCAGACTGGATCGTCCCCGAAGCGAAAGCGCGCCCCCTCTAGGAAAACGGGGGATTTGCCTTTTTGTTTTGGATCGGGGACCAGGATGGGGCGGATTTTTTCGTTGAAGTGGGGGGCGCTCAATTCTAGCGAAGGCCGAGCGCCGGGTCCGGGTGAGAAATGCAATGTGTCTGCCGCCCCCAGGCCCTTGACGGTTACCTGCAGGCTGCCCGGCAGCGCCCAGGCGCTGAAGCGCCCTTCGACACCGGAGCTGATTTCGTCGAGCCACGCCTTTGCGCCGCTTTCCACCCGTATCTTCAATCCCGCCAGCGGGGTGCCGCCCTCCCCCTTCAGAGCGCCCTGAATATGGACGGGGTGCGAGCGGTCGTCAGCGAAGAAGAGACAACCCAGCAACCGGGCGTTCCCATCCTTTTCCAGATCTGGGCTCCATGATAGGCCGAATTTGCCATCGTCGTTGTCGCGATCGATTACTTTCAGGTCGAAGCGGATGCGCACGTCGGAGCGTGCCTCGGCGAGTCTTTCCAGAATCCGGTCCGGCAGCTTTAAGGCCCATTCGTACGCGGTGATATCACCGCGGCGCCCAACGGCGGATCGGGTGCCGCTCTCGGCAAGACGTTTCTGTTCAGAGAACAGGGCATCCAGGAGATCCAGGTTGTCGCTGATATCCGCTTCTTCTTCGTGATATTCCCGCACAAAGTGAAGGGGATCTCGCTCCAGGTCCGGCGTCGTGTGCAGGTAGAGTTCGGCGGCGTCTCCTGCGAAGAGCGTATCGTCGCGGGCGGTGATGGCGACGTAGATAGACCGGTCTTGCAGGTTGTAGCCGACGCGAAAGTGCGGACTGAAGTCGGCACTGGTGTCCACTAACGCGCCCTGTTTGTCGAAGGGTCCCACTCCGTCCCCACGCTCGCGGAGGCCGTAGAACGGCATATCGCCTGGCCAGTCCGCCAGATCGCCGTCTATCTGGATATCGCCAAGCGGCACCGCGATGGCGACCGTGTTGTTGTAGTCCTGAAGGTCGTCGATAGGTACTGGTGAGGGCAGATGGTCGTCACTGTGGACGGGGCCAAGCGAGAGCAGGAGTGACGCAATCGCCAATGTTATGAGGAATATCATTGAACTTTCCTTGCGAGGTGTATTCGGCAATAGGTGCTGCGGCCAGGAGGACAAATCGTCAGTTTCCATAGTTGATGCGGCAAGCTCCGCATTTCAATTTTGCACTTCTCGCGTCCAAATCTGAAGGGTTTTTTTGAATTTTGGATATCTTTTATAGCAGGAAAAGGATTCCAGAAGTATCAAGCATACAGTATTTCCCGAACTCTGCCCACCAGCCCTTCCGGCGCGAATGGCTTCTGCAGCAATACCTCGTCCGGCTCCAATTTGCTGCGCTTGAAAACAGCCCCGTCGGCAAAGCTCCGGTAATTGTGAAAAGGTCGCAGCCGCTCT
>CAXFTV010000511.1:0-3896 GCA_964005845.1 uncultured bacterium | reverse complement strand
GTCCATTTACCAAAAAGCGCAGAGTCGCCTGGTGTTCCTTGCGTTCCTTGGCAATAAACGCCAGTTGCGCCCCCTCGGTTTCGACCTCATCCAAATGCAAGACCTTGGACAAAACCACTTGCCCGCTCAAGCCAAAAAACGGCTCGATCCCTTCCTGGTCCGAACGCCCCGATCCGGGTGCATCATTCTCCACTACTTCGCCGCGGGAAAGGCATATCCCCTCTTTTTCGGCACCTTTCCACACCCCTTTCGCCCACTCCGCATCAGCGTAGATTTCCGCCGCATTCAACAGCATAGTAACTTGCTGTCTTTTAACCTGCATCTGCACTGTCATGGTATTGTCCTCCTCGATCAACCGCTTAGATTCGCTTGCCAAGTTTTCATTTCATACCCAGTAGAGAAAGTTGCCGACTTTGGCGGTGAAAAAAATCGGGGATCAACCCACCCGTTAACATCACCTGGACCCCGTTGACACCCCAAAACGCCTCGCTGCACTCGGAGGCGGCAACTCCGCCAAGCAACCAGTATAGGAAATTTAAAGCCCAACCTCCAGTTTAATCTGGCACTGGGGTAGCGGCTTTAGCGCAGTGGGGAGTGGATTGGGGACGCGAGGAATGGCCAGTTTAGCACCTGGGAGCGTAGGGACTGGTGTCCAAAAACCGCACACCGACGAGCCGTCGAGGAAAAGCCCCGGGGTGCGTTTACAGAGGGACACAAAGCCTTTTTCCAGGAGCAGACCAGCTTCGTCCTCGGGTAGCCGCCCCTTGTTTTTTCCCCTTTCTTCCCCTATCCTCTAAAGCACTCTTAGTGCAAAAAAACCAAATGCTATGACCAAACCCACCTCGCCTAGCAGAAAAGCAGCTGTAACGCCTCGCTCTTTACTGGCTGGCACGCTCATAACCTTGTGCATCAGCAGCGGCGCTCCCTACAGCAATATGATCCTGCGCGGCTCCAATTTCGCCCTCGACTTTAGCACTGCCGGCGCCATATTCCTCTTCTTCCTCTTCGCGCTTTTCATCCAGACCGGCCTCAAACTGATCCACTCCCGTCTCGCCTTCTCGCCGCAGGAAATGGCCGTCGTCTACATTATGGCGATCATCGGCTGCGCCATCCCCACCATGGGATTGACCGAGTATCTCCTTCCCATAATCACCGGTGTCGTTTACTATGCCACTCCGGAAAACAATTGGGCCGAACTGGTGCATCCGCACGTGCCCTCCTGGCTCCTACCGGCGGATTACGCGGCGATAAAATACTTTTACGAAGGCCTGCCCCAGGGCACTCCGGTGCCCTGGGACGCCTGGGTCACCCCGCTGCTGGCATGGATTCCGCTCATCCTCTACATTTACCTGGCCATGATCTGCATAGCCGTCATCCTGCGCCGACCGTGGATCCAATACGAACGTCTCAGCTTCCCCCTGGTCCAGGTGCCCATCGCGATGATTGCCGAAGCGCCCAAACCAGCCATACTCAATCCCTTCTTTAAAAATCCGCTCATGTGGGCTGGCTTTGCCATACCCTTTGCCATCAGTAGCGTGCGGGCCCTGCACAATTACTTCAATTTCGTCCCCGATATCGTCCTGGTAACCGGTATACCCCTCTTCCGCGGCACCACCACCCAGCAGATTGCCCTGAGCTTCCCCATGGTGGGTTTTGCCTTCCTGGTCAATCTGGATATCGCCTTCAGTATCTGGGTTTTCAATCTGATCGGCCGTTTCCAGGAGGGCATTTTCGGCGTCCTGGGCGTGACCAGCAGCGAAACCCTCAGTTTCGCCAGCTTTCCCATCATCGCCCACCAGGGCATGGGCGCCATGATCGTGCTGGTCCTCTTCGGCCTATGGGTCGCCCGGCGCCACCTGGCCGCGGTCTTCCGCAAAGCCTTCGATAGGGCCGGCGAAGCGGATGATACCGACGAAATCGTCTCTTATCGGGTCGCCGTCTTTTGCCTGCTGGGCAGCACTCTTTTCATCTGGATCTGGCTGTGGCAGATCGGCATGGCTTTCTGGGTGGTCCCCATTTACCTATTTGCGATGTTTCTGCTCTTCGTCGGCATTACCCGAATCGTCGCCGAAGCCGGGGTTGCCGCCACCCGCGCGCCCCTCATTGCCGCCGATTTCGTCACCTCGGGACTGGGTAACTCCATTCTGGGGGCCCAGACCATCACCGCCCTGAGTTTTACCTATGTCTGGGCCGCTGACATCCGCACTTTCGTCATGGCCTCCTGTGCAAATAGCCTTAAACTGGCCGAAGAATATCTACCCCGGGGCAGGAGGAGCCTGCTCTGGCCCATTTTTCTATCCATTCTAATCAGCCTGGGCGCTTCTATCTTTACCGTGCTCTATCTCAGTTATTCCTATGGCGGGGTGAATCTAGAGCCCTGGTTCTTTGGCAGTGGTCCCCAGGTTCCCTTCAGGTTTGTAGCTCGGGAATTGGGAACGGCCACCGGACCGAATTGGACCGGCTGGTTTGCAACCGGAGCCGGAAGCGGTATCATGACCCTGCTCATGCTGGCGCGCCACCGACTGCTGTGGTGGCCCCTGCACCCCATGGGCTATGTGCTCAGTGCCAGCACTTATCTGACCAATTATATTTCCTTCAGTATCTTCCTGGCCTGGCTCATCAAGCTGATCCTGCTCAAATACGGTGGCCCGGCCTATTTCCGCAAAGCACGTCCTTTTTTTCTGGGACTCATCGCCGGGCAATTGACCGCCGCGGGTTTCTGGCTCGTAATCGATTATCTCACCGGCATGACCGACAATAAAATTTACTGGGTAAACGAGATTCTTTCCCTTGGAAAAAACATAGAAATTACTTGACAACCTCTTTTACTTTGAACTAATTTCCCTTCCCAAGATGCACCCCGTATCACCTTCTCCCTCAAGCAATTATTTACAGAAATGGGGTAGCAATGATGCGCAAACCCGCATTCTGGATACTTTCGACCCTTCTTTCAATCGGCTGTATTTCCTTCGCCGTCAAATATTTTCCGGATGCCTTTCCCCTGGTCTCCCTCGATCTGCGCATGGACCGCGACCAGGCCCTGTCCCGGGCCGCAGAACTGGCCGAAAATCATGGCTGGGGACCGGAAAGCTACGACCAGGCCGCCTCCTTCGAACTGGATGGGCTCACCCAGCATTATGTCGAACTGGAGGCCGGCGGCAACGAAGCCTTTAGCGCCATGCTGGCCGGCGACCTCTACGCTCCCTACAAATGGGAGGTACGCCACTTCCAGCAGGGGGAAATACGCCAGGTGCGCATCTTTTTTACCCCGGCAGGCGAATTCTACGGTTTTCGCGAGCAACTGCCCGAGGACGAAGCCGGTCCGGCCCTGGAAAAAGAGGCCGCCCTGGCCATCGCCGAAGCCGCCAGCAGCCAATTCGGTATTGAGTTGGGTGTCTACCAGCGCATCGAGGCATCCCAGGAGATCCGCCCCGGCGGCCGGGTGGACCACCGCTTCGTCTACGAACGGCCCGCACCTCAGGTTGGCGAGGGGCACTACCGCTTGCGTCTCGAAGTGGGCGGCGAGCGCCTGACGGGGCTGGTGCACTTCGTCAATGTACCCGAGGGTTTCTCGCGCCGTTACCAGGAAATGCGCTCGGCCAACAACACTATTGCCGCAGGCGCAAGTATCTTCATGTCCATAGTTTATATCTTGGGCAGTATCGTCGGCTTGTTTTTCCTGCTGCGCCAGGGGTGGGTCCTCTGGCGGACGGCGCTCTACTGGGGACTTTTCGTCGCCGCCCTGCAGGCCCTGGCGGCTCTCAACCAGCTGCCGCTGAGCTGGATGGGCTACGACACCGCGGTGACGACCACGGCGCACATCGTCGATCAACTGCTGGGTGCGGCGACAATTTTCGTTGGTATGACGCTGCTGCTGACCCTCTCTTTTATCGCTG
>CAXFTV010000510.1:0-10579 GCA_964005845.1 uncultured bacterium | reverse complement strand
CGACGAAGTCCCGCCGCAAACAGCGCGCGAGCAAAAAGCCGATCTTGCTCTTACCGGTCCCCATGAAGCCGGTCAGAAAAATCGGCTCCTGCATCAACGGCCCCGCCTTTCCCGCAATCTCTTTTGGCGCTTTTTTTCGTAACATTCTTCGCAGTTCCACAGCGGCAATTTAGCCAGCGCGTCGTAGTCCTCGTCGATGACGTCGCGCCGCACCAATGCAGCCTCTTTGCCACAGGTCTCACAAAGCTGTTTGGCAGCTTTCACTCTACATCTCCTCTGGCGCTTTCATGCCCAACAGCGACAACCCCGTCCGCAGAACTATGCGGACGCTCTCTACCAGCACGACGCGCGCCTTTATCACCCCCTGGTCGGCCCCGCTCAGCACCGGTAACTCGTTATAGAACTTATTGGCTACCGTGGCCAACTCAATCAAAAAGGTGGCAACCAGGGAGGGTTCGTTTTCGCTGCAGGCCTGTTCCAGACACGCGGGAAAGCGAGCGAGCTGTCGCGCCACCCGCATCTCCGCGTCCTCTCCCAGACCTCCTAGGTCCACCTCAAAATCCACCCTTTCGCCGTAGCGCCGCAGAATGCTGCAGAAGCGGGCGTGGGTGTACTGGATGTAGGGCCCGGTCTCGCCATCGAAGTTGAGCACCTCGTCCCACTCGAAGACCACGTCCCGGGTGCGGCGTGAATCCAGGTCTGCAAAGATCACCGCGCTGATGCCGACCTGGCGGGCGATACTTTCCTTATCGCCGAGGTCCGGATTTTTCTCCTCGATGATCGCACCAGTGAGTTCCACTGCCTGGTCCAGCACATCTTCCAGAAAAACCATATTGCCCCGGCGGGTGGAAATTTTCTCGCCTTTGAAGCTCATTAAGCCAAAGGGCGCATGGGCACAACAATCGCTCCATCCCACCCCGAGCAATTCCACCGCTTTGAAGAGCTGCCGAAAGTGCAGGGTCTGCGACACATCCGTGACGTAGAGCATTTTGTCGAACTGATAGGTATCGTAGCGATAGAACAGGGCGGCCAGATCGCGGCTGTGATAGGTCGTGGTGCCCCTGCTCGTGCGCAGCATGCACGGCGCCATATCCCATTCATCTAGATCCACGATCAGCGCCCCTTCGCTTGCCACCGCCAGCCCCTTTTCGGCGAAGGGCTCAACCACCTCCTCCAGTTTGTTGGCAAACTCGCTTTCACCCATGGTCAGGTCGAAGTGCACGTCAAGAATATCGTAGATGCGCTGCGCCTCCTTGCGTCCTTCCTCGACGAAGAAAGCCCACAGCGCCCTCGTTTCCCCATCCCCCGCCTCCAGTTGCCGCAGGCACTCCCTGGCCTCGTCCTGCAATGCCGGATTTTCCTCCAGTTCCTCGTTGAAGCGGGTGTAGAGGGCGACCAGTTCGGGCACGGGATTGGCTTCCACCTTTTCCACATCGGCCCACCTGCGGTACGCGGCCAGCAACTGCCCAAAATTGGCGCCCCAGTCGCCCGGGTGATTGATGCCGATGCAGCGCCAGCCCAGAAAGGCGTGAATCCGGTAAATAGCATGGCCGATAGCAGTGGAGCGCAGATGTGCGATAGTGAAGGGTTTGGCCAGGTTGGGTGAAGAGAAATCAATGGTCAGGGTTTTGCCTTCACCCTGGTTGAGACTGCCGTAATTTCCGCCCTTTTCCGCAAGTTGCCGCAGTACGTAAGCGATAAAACGCGGTCGATTGAGGGAAAAATTGACATAGGGGCCGGCGGCCTCGACCCGCTCGATCTGTTCGCCGGTAGCGATTTTTCCAGCCAGTTCCGCGGCGATGGCAGCCGGGTTTTTGCGCAGTTGTTTGGCCAGGGTAAAACAAGGTAGGGCATAATCCCCCATTTCCTCCCGAGGTGGGACGCTCAACAACTCCCGCACAGTAGTTTTGTCCAGAGCTGCGGCGGCAGCTGTCTTTTCTACTATTTCATCTACGAAGGGATTCAATTTAAAAACTCCGGTATTTAAGATGCCGCTCCAAAGCGCTCCAACGCAGCCTGCTTCATGACCTCCACCGGCGCTTTCTCTCCAGTCCATATCTCAAGCGCACGCGCACCCTGAAAAACCAGCATTCCCAGGCCATTCAAAACCCGCGCTCCTACCGCTTCAGCCTGCTCCATCAGACGCGTATGCAGCGGCTTGTAGACAATGTCGAGCACCAGCATTTCGGCGTGTAGACAAGCCGCGTTGCGCAAGGGCGAACTGCACTCGTTGGGATGCATGCCTATCGAAGTTGAATTAATCAACAAACCTGCGTCGCGGATCCCGCTGCCATCGTGCTCCTCCAGCCCCTCGACCTCGACCCTGAGGCCTGCCGGGTCCAGATCCCCGGCCAGCGCCTCGGCCCGATCCACCGTGCGATTGAGCAGGACGATCTTTTCCACCTCTGGACGCTGCAGCAGCGCATGGAGAATGGCTCGCGCCGCACCACCCGCACCAAGCAGTACGACCTGGGACGGTAGCTCTTCCATACCGCCTTCCTGCCGCAAACTCTCGATAAAACCGTAGCCATCCGTGTTATAACCACACAAACGGCCATCTTCGTTGGCGATGGTATTTACGGCACCAATGATGCGGGCTTCGGCCGCAATCTCGTCGAGTTCGGCCATCACCGCCTGCTTGTGCGGCACAGTCACATTGAGACCGCGGAGTTGCAAAGCGCGCATGCCCCGCAGGGCCGCTTGCAAATCCGCGGGTAGAACGTGGAAGGCCACATACGCCCAATCCAGTCCCAACGCCTGCAACGCGGCATTGTGCATCACCGGCGAAGAGGTGTGCTCAACGGGATCTCCGATAACCCCCAGAATCTGGGTGCGCCCCGTGATCAATCCAGCAAGTCCTCGATAAACTGGTCGGCAATTTCCAGACTTTCGCGCCAGGACACTCCGTAGAGTATCCGAATCAACACGACCCCACCGCCAAATAATACGCACAGCAGCATGAATAATTTAAAAAGAGCTTTCATTTCCTACTCTCCTTCAGCTTTTCCAAAGTAGAAAAAAATCCGGGATAGATCTCGTCTACACACTCGGCATCTGCCAGCGTCACCTCGCTCTCGGCCAGCAGCCCGGCCACGGCAAACGCCAGCACCAGGCCGGCGTCGCCTCTGGTTTCGATGGCTCCCCCCCGCAGGGGAACACCGCCCTTGATGACGATGCCCTCGGGGTACTCGCCCACGCGGGCACCAAGCTGCCGCAACAACGCCACCAGATGGGCTACGTGGTCGAATTTGCGTCGCCGCAACACTTCGATATCGCGAATGACGAATTCCCCCTGTGCCTGGGTGGCCAATACCGCCAGCAAGGGAATCTGCTCCAACAACTTCTCGGTGCGCGGACCTGCTATACGGGTCGACTTCAAAGCGCCAGACCGAACCGCCAGCTGGAATGCCCCCCCCTCGTCTTCCTCCAGGGTGATCGGCGCGCCCATGTGCCGCATAGTATCCAGAAACGCACGCTGACCCGGGTGGATGGCCAACCGACGAACGGTCACTTCCGAGCCCTTCAATCCCAGCGCCGCGATTATCAAAGGATAAGCCAGCCGCAGATCCCCGTGCACATCCACCTGACCAGGCTGCAATATTTGTCCACCCATAAGCGAGACCAGGTAGCGATCCGTCTCCCCCTGTTTGCGGCGCTCTACCTCGACCTGACGCTGGCGCAACAAATTAACCGCCTGGTCACGGCCTTTGAGAGATTCGCGCAGACTGGTAGTACCGATAGCACCCAGGGCGGCGATCAACACCGCCAATTTGAGGCTGGAATCCAGGTCCACGACCTGGTACTCGACCCCCTGCAACTTTGCACTTCCGCCGACGGAAAAGAAATCATCGCTCTCCCGCACCAGGCTGGCTCCCATGGGGGCCAGCAACTCCTGCAGCGCCATGCAGCGCTCCTGGCCCTCACTCAATTTGCAGCGACTGACGAAATCCCGGCCGGCCAGCACGGCTAAAACCAGCAGGGCCGTTTCGCCTAGGCCATCCAGTTCGAGCACCCCTTCAGGCGCACAGATCCCCTCCAGGCCGCGTCCATTTACCCTCAACACTCCCGGCCGCGATTTGATCTCCACCCCCAGTTGTTTCAACACCCCCACCAATCGGACGCTACCGGGCGAGGCATTGCGAATGCCGCTCTCACCCGTGGCCAGAGCGGCCAGGATCAACGCCTGTTCGGTCGGCGGCAACTCGCCGGGAACCTCGACTTCGCCGACCAATTTACGAGCCGGGTTTATGACCTGTTCCATTCTCAGGGCCTCCGGGCCTGATAACCCAGCCCGTTGAGGATCTGCAGCGCGTTCTCCGCGGCGTCCTCGGCGTCAAACCCCAGACGAATGGTACCACCTTCGCCTTCCCGCACTTTCATGATCTCTATATCATTGATGTTGACCTGCTCCTGGCTCAGCGCCACGGCAATCTCGGCGATGACACCCGGTTTATCCTCAGCTACCACCAGAAGTTCAAAAAGGGTGTGAATAAACCCCTTGGCATCCCGGGGAATCGAATCTCGGGCCCGGTTAGCGTAGCTAAAATCCCGGCTCAAGCTCTCGTCTTCCAGGCGCTCGCGCACATCCTGAAGAACGGCGATATACTGATCGATCATATGGCGAATCTGGTCGGCGTTGGTGTGACATATATCCTCCCAGACCGGCGCGTACGGACTGGAAGCAATGCGCGTGAGGTCGCGAAACCCACCCGCGGCCAGGGGCAGGAAATAACCGGTTTTCTCGTTCATTCGCGCCACCATTTCGACCAGCGAGGTCGCCATCATCTGCGGCAGGTGGCTGATCGCCGCCACTACCTCGTCGTGAACTGCGGCGGATAGCTCCACCAGTTTGGCCCCCACTTTCTCCAACAACTCGGTGAAGGCCGCGTACAGCGGCGCCGGCACGTTGTTGCCCTCGACCAGAATATAAATCGCATTCTGGAATAAAAAGGGATCCGCCGCAGTAACACCCGCCTTTTCAGAGCCGGCCATGGGATGGCCACCGAGAAAGTGGAGATCCCGCCGCGGCCACTCGGCCGCCCGCGCCACAATGCGGCGCTTGGTGCTACCGACGTCCGTCACCAGCGCTCCAGGAGCGGCAAAGCGGGCAATTTCATCGAGTAGTCCGAGAATGCGCTGAATCGGCGTGCAGACGAGAATCAGGTCGGCACCCGCCAGGGCCCGCTCCAGATCCTGGTATCCCCAACCCTCGTCGATGACACCCAATTCCAGCGCTTTCTCCACCGTCTCGGATCGACTCACTCCAACCAGGCGCCCCCTAAAGCCGATGCGTTTGAGAGCCAACCCCATCGAACCGCCGATCAGGCCCACGCCAATAATTACTATCCGCTTAAAGAAAGCTCTAATCCTCCTATTTTTTCACCACCACCGGCAATTGCCCGCTGCGCTCCGGATGTTGAATTTGCCGGTGCTTAGCTACTCTTCTTCAAGATCCCGGGCTTCTTGCATGATGCGATTAAAAATATCCTCTATCGCCGCGTCGCCGAGCGGCCCTTCGTTGTATTCTTTGAGTTTGTCGAGTATGGCCTTCTCCCGTTCGGGGTCGCGAACCTGCCGACCGTGGGCGCGCTTTATTTGGCCGATTTCCAGGGCGTATCGCATGCGCCGATTGAGCAAATCCACCAGAATCTGATCCACCGTGTCGATGCGCACCCGCCAGTCACTCAGGTCCATAAAAATCTCCTCATTTGAAACCCATGGCCTGGCGCACCCGCTCCATGGTCTCGTCTATGGTCGGCCGCAGCTTTTCCACGCTCTGCCGCAAAATCCCATCGATATAACCGGGGTCCTCGGTCACCTCCCGGTAGCGCACCTGGATCGGTTCCAGGGCGGCGATGACCACATCGGCCAGTTCGCGCTTCAAATCCCCGTAGCCCTTGCCGGCAAAACGGGCCTCGATCTCCTCCTGCCCCTGACCGGAAAATGCCTGCAAAATCTTCAACAGGTTGAATACCCCGGGACGCTCGGGATTGAATTCGATTTCCCGCTGCGAATCGGTCACCGCCCGCCCCAACTTCTTGCGAATTTGCGCTGGCTCGTCCAGCAACCCGATGCTGTGGTTTTGCCCCTCCGCCGACTTCGACATCTTGGCAGTGGGATCGTCCAGTCCCATCACCCGCGCCCCAACCTCGCGAATCAGGGGTTCGGGGATGGTGAAGATCTCGCCGAACAAATGGTTGAAGCGCTGGCCGATGTCCCGGGCCAACTCCACGTGCTGCTTCTGGTCTTCGCCGACGGGCACCCCGTCCGCCTGGTAGAGCAAGATGTCCGCCGCCATCAGCAGGGGATAGGTGAAAAGACCGGCACTGACCTGCTCGCGCTTGCCCGCCGATTTTTCCTTGAACTGGGTCATGCGCTGCAGCCAGCCCATTGGCGTAACGCAGTTAAAAAACCAGGTCAGCTCGGTATGCTCGGGCACGTGCGACTGAACGAATAGCGTGCTGCGCTCTGGATCGAGCCCGGCGGCTAGGTAAATGCCCACCAGTTGGCGGGTATTGCGCCGCAGTTCCTCCGGATCGTAGTCGACGGTAATGGCATGCTGATCCACGACGCAGAAGATGTTGTCGTACCGGTCCTGGTCTTCCACCCAGTTGCGGATGGAACCCAGATAATTGCCGATGTGCAGATTGCCCGAAGGCTGTATACCCGAAAAAACTCGTTTTTTCATGTTCCCAGCAGTTCCCTCATTTTGGCGCCTATATCCGCTTCGCGCATCAAGCTCTCGCCCACCAGGATGGCATCCACCCCGGCGGTGCTGAGCTGCTCGACGTCCACTCTGTGCCCGATTCCGCTCTCGCTGATGGTGATAATATCCGGCGGCAATTTTTCCAGCAGCTCGAAGGTCGTATCCAGGCTGGTTTCGAACGTTTTCAAGTTGCGGTTGTTGATGCCGATCAAACGGGCCCGGCACGCAAGCGCGCGCGCCAACTCCTCGGCGGTGTGAACCTCCACCAGCACGCTCAAACCCAATTCCTCGCCCAAGCCCTGAAAGTCTTCCAACTGTCCCCCATCCATCAACGCGACGATCAACAGAATGGCATCGGCCCCGATCAGCCGCGCTTCATAAATCTGGTATGGATCGATAGTGAAATCTTTGCGCAAAACCGGCAATTCTGCCACCCGGCGAGCAGCCTGCAAATACTCGTTGCTTCCTTGAAAATAAGCTTCATCGGTCAGTACCGAAAGCGCCCGCGCGCCATTGTCGGCGTACACCCGAGCGATTTCTTCCGGGTCGAAGTCGGCGCGAATGATGCCCTTGGAGGGCGAGGCCTTTTTGACTTCGGCGATCAGGGCAATCTCACCGCCCTGCAATGCCCCGGTAAAATCCTCTGGAGCAGCTGTATCCCAGGCCGCTGCACGCACCTCAACCAGAGGAGTTTCGTACTGGACGCGATCTACGAACTCTCGCTTGTAGGCGGCGATTTCTTCCAATATAGTGGCCATCTTCACCCCTTGCTCACCTGCACCAGCTCGTCGAGCACGGCACGGGCGCTGCCCGAATCGATCGATGCGCGTGCCCGCTCGAGCCCTTCTTTCATATCGGCTGCTATCCCACCAGCGGCGATAGCAGCTGCCGCATTCAACAGAACCACGTCCTGCGGTGGACCCTCCTGGCCGTCCAGCACTGCCCGTAGAATACGCGCATTTTCCCCGGCGTCGCCACCCTGCAATGCCTCCGGTTCCGCGACCTGCAAGCCAAAATCTTCGGGACTGATCTCACTGGTTTGCACAGCGCCATCGCATAGCTCGCTGACCCGGGTCTGACCACTCAGGGCAATTTCATCCAACCCGCCGGCGCCGTGGACTACAAAGGCCCGAACCGATCCCAACTCCTGCAGCACGCCAGCCAGTTTGTCGGTCAAGGCCCCCTCGTAAACGCCGATCAACTGCCGTTTTGCTCCGGCCGGATTGGTCAGCGGTCCCAGAACGTTGAAAACCGTGCGGGTAGCGATTTCTTTGCGCGGACCAATGGCGTGCTTCATCGCTCCATGCAACATGGGCGCGAATAAAAAGCCGATGCCTACTTCGTCCAAACACCGACCGACTTTTTCCGGCGTCGCCTCGATGTCGACGCCCAGTTCCTGCAATACGTCGGCGGAGCCGCACTTGCTCGACATGGCACGGTTGCCGTGTTTGGCCACGCACAATCCGGCGCCCGCTGCCACAAAGGCCACGGTGGTCGAAATATTGAAAGTACCCGAGCCATCGCCGCCGGTGCCGCAGGTATCGATCACGTCTTCCCGGCTGGTGTCGATGGCGGTGGCTTTTTCGCGCATGACCTGAGCGCAACCGGCAATTTCGTCGACACTTTCGCCTTTGCAGCGCAGCGCGATCAAAAAGGCGCCGATCTGAGCATCGGTAGCCTGGCCGCTCATGATCTGGTCCATGACCTGCCGGGCCTCTGCACGGCTCAGATCTTTTGTTTCGATAAGTTGCTGGATGGCTTGCTGTATCATGATCTGCTCTCCTTTTTACATCACTGCTGTAAAAAATTGTTCAGCAGCTGCTTGCCTGCGGTAGTCAAAATAGATTCCGGATGAAATTGCACGCCTTCTATATCGCACTCTCTGTGCCGCAGCCCCATGATCGTTCCATCAAAGGTTTCGGCCGCAACCTCCAGACAATCTGGCAAGGTCTCGCGCTCTACGGCCAGCGAGTGATAACGCATGGCCGGGAAGGGATTGGGCAAACCCCGGTACAGAGTCCGGCCATCGTGGTGAACAGCCGCCGTCTTCCCGTGCACGATGCGGGAAGCGCGTCCGATCGTGGCCCCAAAAGCTCGTCCGATCACCTGATGCCCAAGACAAACTCCAAGCAGGGGGATCTCGCCGGCAAAACGCGCTACCACTGCAAGTGAAATGCCGGCTTCATTCGGAGTGCGCGGGCCCGGAGAAATAACGATCTTTGCAGGATTGAGCTGAGCGATTTCCTCCAGCTCAATGCCATCGTTCATAGAGACCCGGACCTCGGCACCCAACTCACCTAAATACTGCACCAGATTGTAGGTAAACGAGTCGTAATTATCAAGTACTAAGATCATCCAACATCGTCCCAGATCCATCGCTCCTGAACCACTTTTCACCTACCTTCGGGCGCGCCGGGAATCACTTCTATTTCGCCAACTGCCCGACCACCTGGGCAATCAGCCGCAATCCCAGATCGTCCCTGAGCGTTAAAATCGACTCCGGGTGAAATTGCACTGCCGCGGCCGGGTAGTCGCGGTGCTGGACGGCCATGATCACCCCATCTTCGGTGCGCGCCAGCACCCGCAGACATGCGGGCATGGCTGCGGGCTCGCTGAATAGCGAATGGTAGCGTCCGGCAATAAACTCCGTGGGAAAATCCGCCAGGATACCCTCTGGCGTACACTGGATCGGCGAACTCTTGCCGTGCATGGGATAGGGCAGTACCCCGAGCTTGCCACCAAAGGCCTCAACCATGCCCTGCAGCCCCAGACAGACGCCAAAAACCGGCAACTGGCGCTCGACGCAGCGGCGCACCAGCTGCGGCACCTCGAACTCTGCGGGCGTGCCCGGTCCAGGCGAAACAAAAACCAGATCGGGCTCCACTTCGTCGAAAACCCGCTCGGGAAATCCGGCCCGCACCGTGGTGATCGAGGCCCCCGTCTGACGCACGTAATCTCCCAGCGTATGCACGAAGGAGTCGCGGTTATCGACGAAGAGCACCTTTTTGCCCGCGCCCGTCGCCGCAATAGCGACACCTCCGGCCGCTGCCTTTTCCGCCTGGCCCAGAACCGCGTTGATAAAAGCCTCGGCTTTAGTGCGAGTCTCGCGCTCCTCTTCGTCGGGATCGGAATCGCACAGCAGAGTCGCCCCGGCGCGCACGCTGGCTCTGCCGCCCTCCAGGTGTACCGTGCGAATAGTAATCCCGGTGTTGACATCGCGGTTGAATAGCAGCATACCGACGCAACCGCCATACCAACGCCGCGCCGAATTTTCCAGGTCTTCGACCCGCTGCATGGCCGCCGGCTTGGGTGCACCAGTGAGCGTACAGGCCCACATGTGCGACAGCAGGGCGTCGAAACCATCGCACTCGTCGAGCAATTCCCCGACGACGTGGTCTACCGTGTGAATCAGGCGCGAATACATTTCAATCATGCGGCGACCGACTACCTGGACGCTGCCGGCCTTGCAGACCCGCGCCTTATCGTTGCGATCCACGTCGGTACACATGGTCAACTCGGCCTCATCTTTCTTCGAGTTGAGCAGTTCCAGTATGCGCTCGGCATCGTCTATGGGCGTGGCCCCGCGCGGAATGGTACCCGAAATCGGACAGGTCTCGACCTGGTTGCCCTCCACCCGGACAAACATCTCGGGCGAGGCGCCCACCAGCTGGTCCTTGCCCAGATTTATCAAAAATTCGTAGGGGCTGGGATTGCGTGCCCGAATGCTCTCGAACAGATCGCGCGGAGTTCCGGGGAAACCGGCGCTAAGCACCTGACTGAGCACGACCTCGAAAAAATCCCCGCGCTCGGTGCCGGCGATGATCTGTCGCACCTTGTCGGCGTATTCGCCCGGCGCGTGATCGCTCCTCACCT